>DATHPY010000163.1:0-3815 GCA_035483315.1 Puia sp.
TTATCGTCCCAGGTGATACGGATCTGGCTATGATAAAAAGTAGCTGAATCAAATGGAGCCATATTTAATTCAATAGAGGCAATAGAAGCTTGTCCATCAAAATCAAAAATGGTTTCAGTTTTTCCGTTTTCTATAGAAATATTTTTTTCTTTCGATAAGTTTCCTACTTTCGATTTAGGGTCTAATCCAAGATTATCCCATTGCTTCCTAACCAATGCTTCTGCAACTTCATCTCTGCGAAAAGAGGGTTTGACTTTAACATTTTGCGGATAACTTAAATAGTCATATTGATACCAATTGCAATCAGGATCGAAGTTTGAAGCAACATATCGTGTTATCAACGTGTCTGAAAGTGTTACTTTCAAATGCGCATTAAAACTGAATGGGTAATAAATAATTCCAAACTGTTGACTACTTCGCATGAAAGCAAACGGTGCTGTAACAGGCGGATAAAGTCCATTAAAAAAATCATGAACGTTGGCATTGACAATTGGAGTAGGACTATTATCGAGATAATATTTGATACGCACTGTTTTGCTCATTCTACCAATACCGGAACTCATCCAAATATTCATTTGTTGACGATACAAACATCCCGGGCCATCAGCATCAAAAACTACCAACTCACCATTCTTGTCCATGTAACGATTAAAAGCAGAACGAAAATATCCGTCATCATTTCCGCCAGAGGCATCGTAACAAATTGACCGCACTTTCTTTGTTCCATTAGGATATAAAAAAGGCAATCGCTCAATAGCTGCCATTTGTTTGAATCCTGTAAGCACTTCAGCAGAAGAATTACTTCCTTTTTGTGCATTGGAATAACCAACTATCGCCGTTAACAATAAATACAAAAACAAATTTTTTAACTGTGCCATCTTTTTATATTACCAATATTTTTAATATTTAAAATAACATTACGGGACCAATTAAGCCCATTGATTGGATGGATTGATTTTTTGTCCACCCTTGTGCAATAGGATTATCTTTTAATGATTTCATATAATTGCACATCACCACCACAACTCCGATCTCTACCCTATTCAAATCATCATTCAATAAATTTTTTACTGAATAAATATGCCTTCCATACCATCGTACGCCTGCATCTTTTCCATTGATTTTCACATCACTTAATCCCTGTACCACGCCCAAATCAAGCCAATCAGCATTTCCTCTAAATGAATTTCTGTAAATTATTTTTCCGGTAAAATTCATAAATTCAGTATCCTTCAGATCTTTCAATGCTGACATCTTTACTTTCTTTACTTCACCATTATTAATTGGTATAAATTCAACTTCCCATTGGTCGATTGTTTTGAATTTATCTTGTGCTTGCGGAGCTTCTACAAACTCTTCAGCATCTTTTCTTATACTATTCTCGCAAACAATTATTTTTGAATCTGCAGGATACAATGTAAAATTCCACTGCCCTTTATTTTCCAAACGATAACGATTGCCCGATACCGCATCCCATACATAAGCATGCCTGTTTTTTATCATAGATTCCTCGGGAATCATTTTTACCTCATAACTACTGTTGTAGCTGGAATTAGTAACAAAAATTAAATCAAAATCTTTAGTTGAATACCTGATTTGTTGAATGAACGGATTAACACCGCTAATAGTTATATAAGGCTTTATATTGTATTGCTGCTGCAAACTTTTAACCCAGCCTATGTAATCGCTATCCGGTTTCTTGAGAAAGATAAATTTATCTTTTAAAGAAATTATTTCATCCATAACAGCTTTCAATGCATTATCCTTTGTTTCAATATTGTGAAAGCCAACGCTGGTAGAAGGAATCCTATCTATACAAAAAACCTTTCCACCGCTTTTCAAAAACTCTAATATTTTTTTTGCGGTGAATTCATCCATTATTTCCATGCTCAATAAAAACAGCGTGTGATATTTTTTGTCGCCAAACTGCATCATCCCGTTTTGCATAGTAGCTTCTGCAATAATTTTTTCTGAAACAAAGTCACAGGCATTCCCATTATGATGAATAGCTTCCCAGAGCAAAGCAATATATTTCAAGTCTCTTATTTCACGAAAATCCTCATCCTTTTGAAAATATTTAGAAGTAACATCCAGCCAATCGCCATACTTAGACCATGCATCATACTCACAAGGCAGCAAAGCAATGTCTGAATAAAAATCGGCGTGTTGCAATAAAGCCGAAATTCTTGCTTTATATTCATTCAGATATTTGAAGTATGGCCAATAAGTATTTCGCTCGTTCATAAAATTACCATAGCGGATCCATCCCGGGAAAGGCGCATCAGGTGGTGAATAATTGAATCCATGATAAACAGAGTGTGTTACGCCGGATATTAAACTCTGATCACTGCAAAGTTTTAACAATTGTAAAGTGGTACTAAAGACCACCGAAGTATTGGTGCACTCCTCGCAACTGATTAAACGTTTTCCGTTCAAATGAGCCGCAGATGTAACGTACTTATTCATCATATCGTAAGACCTGCCCCATCCGGGGTTATTTTCCGGCATATCTTTTCCACTATGTGGCCTTACCCATGTTTCTCCTTCCGGAATATCAAAAGTTAAGGCTCCATCTACAATATGATACCCTCTTCCATAAGGCTGCACACGAGATTGTACACCATTTTTTTTGCACCAGGTTTCAAACGATAGACAAAAACGCTCGTAAAAAAGCTCTGCCATCGTAATTTTAAAATCTAACCTTATTCTTTCCAAAACATCCCGGAAATCATCGGAATGAGCTACCCCATAATTATAATCGGATACAGAACCCATACCACCATATTTGAATAAGATAAACGGCAAATAAGGGAGTATGTCATACTCTCTCCTTTTCTTAAATTCTTCTGCCATATCCGAACACCAGTTGGCGCCTTCTACCTCAAGACTGTCGGTAAAAAATGCTCTCAGCTTGCCTTTTAGCGGACCAATTTTTTGTTGAATCGTATCCGTCATGTGATTCAAATATTTTTCAACGGCTCCTTTATTAAAATGATTTAACACCGGGCCATTCGCTCCTGGTGCACCATTCAGCACCGACTGAAAACCTCTGGTAATTACCTGCGCATAAATGGCCCAACGACCTAAGGGTATGGAGGTTTTTATGGAACCATTTGGAATTTGATCGGACAGATCTTTCACTTGATCCAGGGAAGTCATTGGATCGGGAACTAAATAAACTTTTTGCACTACCGGTTCTCTGCGTGGGTAGGGGCTGACAATTGAAGGATCGGCTATCTTGATTAAATCAAACAAGGATATTTCAAGATCAAATTCACCCTCAATTTTTTTAACGCCAATAGTTATAATTTCTGCACGTTCTTCTCCTTGCAAAAATTCTGCCCCAAATGGCCAGCCACTTCCTACCAGCAGATCTGCAGTAAGACCCAATCGTTTTGTTTCCTTTAATGTATGGTCTAACATTTCGATCCATTCATCACTCAGCCAAACCAATGAGCGTTTGCCCATATCATCTGTACGCTGTGGAAATTGAATAGGATTAATTTCTACACCACCAATGCCAGCAATTTTTAATAATTCAAGTTCCCTTGTCAATTCTGCTTTTTCCACTTTATCGCCATTCCACCACCAACGAACATAAGGGTGGTATTGAGCAGGCGGGTTTTTGAAAAGTTGATAGGTAATATCTTCATTATCAGGTATTTCCGCAAACGCAAACTTCCCAGGCAATAACATACTGCCTATTGAAAACATTGCACTTGTTTGCAAAAATTCTTTCCTTTTCATATAAATGATATGCTATTAGTTAATCTAAAAGGCTTTTATCTTCCCTATATACTTTCCACACAAACTCA
>DATHPY010000164.1:0-7295 GCA_035483315.1 Puia sp.
CAGACATCAACCGGCTCACTTGCTAATAATTTGCTTAATGCTTCATAATATTTTGGTTGCTGAATATTAAAACTGTCAGCGTGAATATTCATGATCGTAAAAATTTCGCTCCATGAAATTGACGGAGATAAACTTTGTAATTCAGCAAGTGATTTTTTATTATAATTCGCCTGCGGATCTCTCAACTCAACCGGCGTGCGATGCGACGCAGCGATTTCAGTTTCCAATTTAAGAATGTCGTTTGCTTTTTTTGCAGCGGCTGTATTATCAGTTCCTGTCAGCGTAAAAAGTTTGGTTGCGTATTCAACCATTTTATTTTTCTGATTGAGCGTTACGCTATCGGTTTTAAAATAATAATCCCTGTCTGGTAATGTCAACCCTGTTTGAGAAAAAACAGCAATGTTCTTTGCGCTGTTTTTGTCATCTGCATTTACGGAAAACCCAAGAAGGTCGCCGTTACCCGTTGCAAACCCGGCAGCGATCAGATTTATTAATGCTGCATAATCTTTAGCAGCATCAATTTTTTGAAGCATCGGTTTTAATGGCTCGTATCCCTTCTTTTCAATTGCATCGGTATCCATTCCACTTGCGTAAAAATCGCCTGATTTTTGCTCAAGACTTCCTTTCGTATTGTTAGCCGTTTCAAGATCGGTGAGGAGATCTCTTAATTTTTTTAGATTGTCATCGTATAACTTATAAAAACTTCCCCAGCCACTTTGGTCGGCAGGAATTCTTGTTTTTTTGAACCATATTCCATTGGAATATTCGAAAAAATCATCTCCGGGTTTTACGGTAAGATCCATTCCGCTTTTGTCGAGAGAAGCGTCTTTGTTTTTGTCCATCAGTTTGCATCCGGCAAATAAAATAAAACTAATGCATAATAAAAGGAGAAACTTTTTCATGAGCAATTGTTGTTAGTTTGTAAATGAAGAGTTGCTAAGCTAAATTAATTTTTTTTATTTCTCATAGACAACACAGACTAACACAGATTTTTGTTGTGTAAAGGAATCTTCTGTGAAAATCTACGCAATCTGTGAGAGGACTATTATTTATTTCTCACAGATAACACGGATTACACTGATTTTTTGTTTAAATTATCTGTGATATCTGCGAAATCTGTGAGAGAATTTTTTATAATTATTTCGGTTTCCAGGAATTTTTCCATGTGATCACAGGTTTGCCATCAGTGATATGAAGCGGTAGCCAGATATATCTTGAATTTTGAAGATCCGTTTTGTTCCATTTATCAGCCATAAAAATAAAATCATTATTTTTTCCGGCAATAGGAATTACAAAACTGCTTTGCGCATGATAGGTGCTGTCTGCATCCGGACCGGTGCATGGATTATCGCGCATTGTCCATTCTCCCAAAACCCTATCGGCAGTTGCATACAACGCTTTATTCGGATCCCAACCGGTGCATAAAGAAGTGATGAGATAATATTTATTTTGAAATTTGAACATCGCCGGCGCTTCGCGGTTTGCGCTAATTAAAATTCGGTTATACGTTGCCGTTGGAGATAGATAATCGTCCGACAAAAGACAAACCTGCATCGTTTTATTATTTTCTGACGAATAGATCAAATATGCTTTTCCATCATCGTCTTTAAACAAAGTCATATCCCTCGACATTTGTCCATTTGGATTCACGCTTTTTATATAATGATAAGGACCGGTCGGTTTATCACTCACCGCAACGCCGGCGCGCGCGTAACTGTAATCATATTTATCAATATGCATCCACATTACAAATTTGCGCGTGCGTGAATTATAAACAACTTTTGGTCGCTCTATTACTTTGCTGATGTGAAGATCACTGGAGCTGTCTTTTTTATTTGAAATAAGAGCAACACCTTCATATTTCCAGTTCAATAAGTCCTTTGATGAATAACAGGAAACACCGCCGGCATTTACCCGGTAATCTTCCCACGAGGTAATATCAGCAGCGCGTATTGTTTTGCCTTTTTTAATTTCGCCAAACCAATAATAGGTTTTGTTGAAATAGAGAATGCCGCCACCGTGCGCGTTGATGGGATTATCCCTTACATCTTTCCAAATTTTACCCGGAAAAAATGCCGTATTTTTTTGTTGAGAAAAAGCTGACAAGAATGAGATCATCAATAAAAGAGAAAAATATTTTTTCATCGGATTGAAATAGAATTATGATAAAAATAGAATTTTATTTCAGACCTGTTACAAAAACATGCAGCAATCACTAAATTGCATCTCACTTCAAAATAAAATCTATGCGACTGATCGTTTTCTTAACTGCCATTTTGTTTTCATTTTCAGCAACTGCTCAAAGCTATTATCTTTTTGTCGGCACATACACGAGTGGAAAAAGTAAAGGTATTTATGTGTATGATTTCAATGCTGCCAATGCCGATGCAAGACAAATAAGTGTTGCTGAAGCGAAAAATCCATCTTATCTCGCGATCGTGCCTGGTGGAAATTATATTTATTCTGTCAATGAAAACAGCGGTCAGGAAGGTGATGTGAGCGCTTTTTCATTTAATAAAGAAGATGGGCAGCTGCATTTTATCAACCAGGAAAAAAGCGGGGGAGAAGATCCGTGCTTCATATCGGTGAACCATACACGTAAATGGGCGATCGTTGCGAATTATACCGGCGGAAATTTATCTGCGCTTCCAATAAAAGCTGATGGCTCAATAGCGCCTGTTGCAGAATTGATTCAACACACAGGCACTGGTGTAAATAAAGAACGACAGGAAAAAGCACATGTTCATTCAACATTTTTAACGCCGGACGAACATTATGTTTTTACTGCTGATCTTGGAACTGATAAATTAACTATTTATCATTTCAACCCAAATTCGCCGAAACCTCTTGCCGCTCCAAAAGATTCTGTGGTAAATGTTTTGCCCGGAAGCGGTCCGCGGCATTTTGCATTTCATCCCACAAAAAATTTTGTTTATGTTATTGAAGAATTGACGGGAACGGTAGATGCATTCCGGTATAAGGGCGGCAAACTTTCTAACCTGCAACGCATCAGTTCTGTTCCGAAAGATTTTAAAGGAGAAGATGGAAGCGCAGATATTCATGTTTCTCCCGATGGAAAATTTTTGTATGCAACAAATCGCGGAGATGCGAATAGCATTGTTATTTATAAAATTGATTCCGCTACAGGTAAATTGCATGTTCAGGGCTTTCAATCTGTGATGGGAAAACATCCACGAAATTTTATTATTGATCCGACGGGAAAATTTTTATTGGTTGCAAACAGAGACACAGATAATGTTGTCATCTTTAAAATAAATCATCAAAGCGGTTTGTTGGAAGCAACCGGAAAGCAAATTGAAGTGCCTAATCCAGTTTGTCTTAAATTGCTAAAAAAATAATCACTTTAAAAATTGTTGTATGAGCGAATACAACTGGAATCATTTCACCAAACGCATTAACATCAACGCATCAGTATCCGAAATTTACAATGCGTGGACAACACAATCAGGATTGGAAAAATGGTTTTTGCGCAGAGCTGAATTCATGGATAAGAATAAAAATGTACGCGACAGAAATTCTTCTGTTCAGGCTGGAGATACATACGAATGGACATGGTTTGGTTATCCCGATTCAGTTCACGAACATCATACTATTCTTGAAACTAATGGTAATGATTATCTTAAATTCAGATTTTCCGGCGGCTGTATTGTCGAAGTGATCATTAAAAATGAAAATGATGAAACGATCTGTGAACTGACGCAGGATACGACTCCCGCAGATGAACATAAAAGACTGATGTTTTTTATTGAATGCAGCAAAGGCTGGACATTTTATATGACCAATTTAAAATCTATTTTAGAGGGCGGAATTGATCTTCGTAATAAAAACGAGGCGATACAATCTGTAATTAATGCATAACTTATATTTTTGAAAATAAATCATTTCAAATTCAAACACCAAACCTTTCCTGCTATGATAACCATGAAGGATAAATTTTTTAACTGTGGAAATCTTTTTTTTCTTTCTATATTATCCGCATTCCTTTTATTGAATGCAAATTCTGCTCATGCGCAAAAAGCAATTGAAGAAAAAAAAGAAAATAAAACTCACAAAAAAAGAATTGAGAAAAGACATCTCAAGGATTCTGTCTGGCAAAAAGATTTAAACATCACTGATACTTCTTCTGCGCGTGCCATCAACCGCATCCAGGACATGAACAACACGCTCAATGATTTTAATGATGTGGTTGATCAGGGATATGATTCCACCGATATAACAGAAAATCTTCCGCAATATGAACGAAGAATAAATTATTACAAAGTCAGTTTTGCCAACAGCAACAACAATCTTAATTTAAGCAGGCTTGCCGGTATCCAGGGAAATCTTGATGACATGTATGATGATCTTAAAGACTGGCAAACTTCTTTGCTTGCTTATTATACAGAGTTGGTTGGTATGAACGCGCAAATGCGAAGTATTTTGGTTGATTCCGGAATTGAATCTTTACCAAAAGACACCACTTTACGGACTTTGTATTTAAGACAATTGAATGAATTAAAAAAAAGGCTGCACGCCACCGACACCGTTACAAAAAAGAATTTGCTGAAAGTAGATCAGTTGCAAAGCAAAGTGTCTAACGATTATCTTGATGTCATTGCGTTGCAAAAGCAAATTAAAAGCCTTGTAAAAGAATATAGAAAAAAAGCTTTCACCAAGGAAAATGCATATTTGTGGGAAGGTTCATCATCTGACACCAGTACACGAACACTCGATCAGATTTTGCAACGAACGATTAAATCAAATAGCCGTGGGCTGGATAATTATTTGGCTAACAATTGGGATAAATATCTTTTCAGCATTCCGATATTTTTAATTTTCTTTTTCTGGGCTTATATCAACATAAAAAAAGTCAAAAAAAATAATCCATCATTCTTACCCGAATTAAAATACATACAAATAATACCGGTGCTTGCTTCGCTGGTGATAACACTTATCATTGTACCATATTTTGATCTGACGCACCCGCCATCGGTTTATCTTTTGAGTGTACAATTATTGTTAGTAATTACCCTTTCCTTCTTGCTGGCAAAAAAATGGCCAAAACAATTATTCTTTTTCTGGATATTATTTGCGCTCGCATTTGTTTTCTTCGGCATTAAAATATTAATGTCGAATTCAACTTATTATATCCGGCTGGTTACTTTTTTTATAACGGTTTCTTCCATTATTCTTGGCATAGCTTTTTTCAAAAAGATAAAAAAATACCCGGAATTTTTTCCCGGCTATTTTACATTCATCACTGGCATTTACATCTTCTTAAATCTCGTTGCTGCCTGTTGTAACTTATACGGAAGAGCAACGCTCGCTCATATTTTTGAGACAACAGCAATAGCAAATTATATTGAAGCGATCGGCTTGATCATTTTCATCCAGGTATTTCTTGAAGCAGTCAAACTGCAATTGGAAGCTGATAAAAAATCAACGCGATTCACTGCTTATCTCGATTATCAAAATGTAGAATTGCGCCTGCGCAGGTTACTAACGGTTATCGCTGGTATATTCTGGATAATTAATCTTACGCAAAACCTGAATATTTTTGATATGGTGTATGATTCCATTTCTGATTTTCTCGACGCAGACAGAATGGTTGGCAATACATCATTCACAGTTGGAAGCATTGTTGTTTTCTTTTTTGTGATTTGGGTGGCGAATTTTTGCCAAAAATATATCGGTTATTTTTTTGGAGATAATGGTTCAGATGATATTATGCCGGAAAAGAAAAGCAGGCTCGGGACTTCCATATTATTGGTTCGCCTGCTAATTCTTACCGCAGGATTTTTTCTTGGCATCCTTGCATCAGGAATTCCTTTGGATAAGGTAACCATCATCATCGGCGCCCTTGGTGTCGGTATCGGTCTTGGTTTGCAAAATATCGTGAACAATTTGGTGTCGGGTGTGATATTGGCGATTGAAAGACCGATTCAGGTTGGCGACACGATTGAGATCAGTGGTAACACCGGAAAAGTAAAAGAGATTGGAATTCGCTCCAGCAGAATTGTAACTCCCGATGGCGCGGAAATTATTATTCCTAACGGCGATATGCTATCGCAAAAATTAACCAACTGGACGTTGAACAACACGCATCTTCGCGTTGAATTAAATATCAAACTCGCTGATGGTTCAAATCTCGACAGAACAAAAGAAATTATTACTGCAATCTTGAAAAGCAACCAGGATATTATGCCCGCGCCCGAGCCGCAATTATTATTTAAAAATATTAATCAATCCGGAGCCGATCTGCAAATTCTTTTTTGGGCCTTCGATATTAATAAATGGACGCAGTTAAAAAGCACCATGCTTCAAAAAATATATGAAGCGTGCAAAGCTGAAAACATCAACATCATTTAATTGGAACTAAAATTGTAAAAGTTT
This sequence comes from Puia sp., assembly GCA_035483315.1. Classification (GTDB taxonomy): domain Bacteria; phylum Bacteroidota; class Bacteroidia; order Chitinophagales; family Chitinophagaceae; genus Puia. The sequence continues at coordinate 6,394 of DATHPY010000164.1, forward strand.
TTTTGGTAAAACAGATTAAAGTACTTAATTTCGATGTTTAAACATTAAATATATTTTCTATGGCAAAAATAAAATGGGTGATGGATCCGACACACTCGGAAGTCACGTTCAAATTAAGACACATGGTGATCTCAAATGTAAGCGGATCATTTACCAAATTCAATGTTGATGCAGAAACGGAAGATGAAGATTTCACTACTGCGAAAGTAAATTTCACCGCAGATGTGGATTCCGTTACAACCGGAAATGAACAACGCGACGGGCATCTTAAAACGGATGATTTTTTCAATGCCGCGCAATATCCGCAGATAAAATTTACTGCAACAAAATATGAAAATGTGGATAATGACGGCTCTTATGAATTGTACGGAGATCTGACCATTCGCGACGTGACAAAAAAAGTAAAATTCGATGTTGAATTTGGCGGTGTAATAAAAGATCCCTGGGGAAACACGCGCGCGGGGTTCAGCGTTAATGGAAAAATTAATCGCAAAGAATTTGGTTTGAAATGGCACGCGGTTACTGAAGCAGGCGGACTTGTTGCAGGTGATGATGTAAATATTCATTGCAACTTTGAGTTGATAAAACAAGCATAATTTTTATTAATTTTTTGTAGAATTTATTTATGGCGCTTTTTGAGCGCCTTTTTTCTTTTATGATCAAAGTATTTCTTCAATTCTAAAAAAAAGATTTATCTTACTCATTCCATAAATCTTCCCTTCGAAAAAATCTCCTTGCCTTTCTGATCACATTTGAATTTCAACTCTTAATACCAAAACTATTGCAACATGAAAAAAGCTTCTTTGCTCACCGTTATTATTTTATCCTTTATTATTATTTGTCTTTCATTCTCCCAGTTCAGTTGTATGCAGGCCGCTGAAGCAAAAACCGATTCAGCAGCC
>DATHPY010000165.1:0-2069 GCA_035483315.1 Puia sp.
TTTTATCCGAGTGCGGTTTGATTGTTGTTAATCAAAAAGGACGTGAACGTTACTGCGAGGCACAATTACAAAAGTTAGAACAAGTATCCGACTGGGTTGAACAATACCGGGAAATATGGAATAAGCGTCTTGATTCTTTAGAAACTTATTTACAAAAATTACAATCAAAAAAGAAAAAAAATGACAAACGAAAAAAAAGCCGTTAGCGCAACGGCAAGCCGCAGGCTAACAATCACCCGCCTTATCAATGCGCCAAGAAAACTTATGTGGGAAGTTTGGACAAATCCTGAGCACATTAAAAATTGGTGGGGACCAAATGGTTTCACCAACACCATATTTACCATGGATGTAAAAAATGGTGGCATTTGGGATTTCATTATGCACGGTCCCGATGGCACTGACTACGTAAATAAAAATGTTTTTTTAGAAATAGTGAAGCCCGAAAAAATCATGTACGATCATGTGAACGATCCAAAACATCGTACAACAATAACTTTTGAAGAACAGGGAAATAAAACATTGCTCACTATGACGATGATCTTTGAAACTGCTGAACTAAAAGAACAATGCGTTAAAACATACAAAGCGGATATTGGATTGACACAAAACATTAATAAGCTGGAAGAATATCTTACAAAACTGTCTTAATAATATTCATCACAATTTTAAAAATATTTAACATGGAAACGTTGCAAAAAAAAGAAGTGAAGATCACACGTATTTTAAATGCACCACGCGAACTTGTTTTTAATGCATGGACAGATCCGAAGCACCTTGCAGAATGGTGGGGACCTGCGGGTTTTACAAATCCTGTTTGCAAAGCTGATGCAAAACCTGGGGGCAAAATTTATATTGAAATGACAAGTCCTGATGGAACTGTTTATCCAATGAATGGAATGTTTAAAGAAATAATCAAACCGGAAAGAATAGTTTTCATCAGCGGCGCTTTGGATAAAAATGGCAACCAAATTTTTGAAGTGTTAAACACGGTGACTTTCGCCAATGAAAATGGCAAAACAAAATTAACCTTGCATGCGGTGGTCGAAGATATCAACGATATTGCGAGACCTTATATTGACGGAATGAACCAGGGATGGAATCAAAGCATTGACAGGCTCGACGCGTTTGTGACAAAATAAAATTTAAAGTTTGGTGCAGATCGAATATTTTTTTGTAGCCAATTTTATTGCTATTATTGAACAGCCGTTGCGAGGCTCCGTTCAGCGGCTGTTCATCTATCATCAATTTGCATCACCCTGCGAAAAAAAGTATCTCGTCTTATTAATAATTTACCGATAGTGAACCACGGCTCAATAATGCGATGCCGTACAAGATTGCAAGAATGCCTAATTAATAATCTCCTGCCGCGAACCAAAATAGCTTAACCTTTAATATATTTATCTTCAAAAATTTATGAAGCACGAGCAGGGATTAATTGATCATACCAGGCACAAAAAATTTTATGGGCTTGATCATCTTCGCGCGTTGGCAATTACGCTTGTTTTGTTTTTTCATTACCAGATTTTTGATCATCACACGCAATGGATCGAAAAAGCCGGGAAGTTCGGATGGACCGGCGTTGATTTATTTTTTGTATTGAGTGGATATTTGATCGCTTCGCAACTTTTTGCTACAATGGCAAAAAACAAACAAATTTCTTTTCCTGATTTTTTTATAAAAAGATTTTTCAGAATAATTCCCGCATATCTTCTTGTGGTCACTGTTTATTTTTGTATACAACCGTTCCGGGAAAGAGAAGGACTTTCGCCGCTCTGGACATTTCTCACTTTCACTCAAAACTTTCATCTTGATTTAAGGAAGTATGGAACTTTTTCTCATTCATGGTCGCTTTGTATTGAAGAACAGTTTTATCTTTTTCTTCCGGTGATATTGATAGCGCTTGTTTATTTTAAAAAGGCATCGAAGGGATTTATTATTCTGATTGTTTTATTTCTCGCAGGATTTGTTTTTAGAATTTACAGTTGGTATCATTCTCTTGTTCCACTTGAAGGAACAGATGATTATTGGGTTGCGTGGAATGAATTTATTTATTATCCTACGTACAACAG
>DATHPY010000166.1:0-9957 GCA_035483315.1 Puia sp.
ACTTCCTTTGCTCTTTTTTCTGAACGCGCTGTTGCGAGGTTCATGAAGTTGATACAGGCGAGAAGTAAAACAAAAACGCCGATGATACCATACATCCATACAAACTGCGCGTTTCTTCCGACAATAACTCCATTATCAAAATCCGAATACAAATGAAATTTGCTCATTGGCAATAAAAATACCTGTGGATTTTGTTTTGCTTTTTCTTTATCAATTCTATTTAATTTCAGATTTCTTATTTCATAAGACATTTTATTCATGTCTGCATTGTTCGCTATCTGAACATAAGTTTGATAACCATCCTGCTCCCAATTATCTTTTCTGAACCAGGGGCTATTCGTTATATACAATTGCCATGGCGCAACAAATTCCATGTCCGCAAATTCAGTATTGTAAGGAAGATCTTCGTAAACGCCGGTTACAATTACATTTTTACTGTTGTCAATTTTCATACTCCTGCCCATCGGATCTGCATCTCCAAAAAAAGCTTTTGCCAGCGAAGCGGATAACATAATTGATGAAGGATCTTTTAAACCGGCATGAGTACCTTTAAGCATTTTCAGGTTAAGCATATCCGTTATACCCGGTTCAAAATAATAGCCGGTTTTCATTAAATTCTTTTCGCCTGATGACAACACCATTTGGAATGACCTTGATGTCATCAGTACGTGTTTGAAATCTTTCCCATAAAGATTTTTTAATTCATCGCCATAAGGAGGCGCGGTATTATAATCAGTATTTACTCCGCCATTATAAGCCGCGTTCGTCATTACCTGCGCAATACGATCATAGTTTTGAAAACTTTTATTGAACGACAATTCATCCCAAATCCATAGGCCAATCAATATAGCAACTGCCATTCCAACAGCAAGTCCGCTGATATTAATAAAAGAAGAAGTTTTATTCTTCAACAAATTTCGCCACGCTGTTTTAAAATAATTTCTTAACATAAAAAACATTTAATACTCAATTCAACAATTACTCAATGACTCAATTGAGCCATTGTTTTATTTTCACATTTGCCTCATTCTGTTCTCAAACTCTTCACCGGATTTGCCAGCGCAGCTTTTATTGCCTGAAAACTTATCGTCATAACGGCAATGAGTATCGCAATAAAGCCGGCAAGCACAAATACGGTCCATCCAATATTTATTTTGTATGCAAAATCCTGCAGCCATTTATTCATCACATACCATGAAACTGGAGCTGCAATAAGAATTGCTATCATTATTAATTTTATAAAATCAAGGGCAAGTAATTGTATAATTCCGGATATGCTTGCTCCCAGCACTTTGCGAACGCCAATTTCGCGCGTACGAACTTGTGCCGTATAAGCTGCAAGTCCAAACAAACCGAGACAGGAAATAAAAATGGCAATACCTGCGAAAATATTATAAAGCAAATCTGTCCGCGATTCAGACTTATATAAATTATTGTACTCATCGTCGAGAAATGTGTACTCAAAATCAAACCCCGCATTATATTTTTTCCATTCTGTTTGTACTGCAGCAATTGCTTTTGGCGCATCAGCTCCTGTTGTTTTCAAATAAATTTTGTAATAACCCGACGGACGATAATAAAATATCGCTGGTTGAATTTTTTCGCGCATGGAAGTGAAATGAAAATCTTTTGCCACGCCAATAATAGTTCCATTTATTCCATGCATCGTAAATTTATGACCAACCGGATTTGTAAGTCGCGCAGCTTTCACCGCTGTTTCATTAAGAATAAAATGAACTGAATCAGATACAGCGCCGGTGAATGCAGATCCTTCTGCCATTTTCATTTTAAAGAATGGGATAAAATCTTTATCAACTCCAATTGGACTCAACATCAGTGTTTCGCCGGGTTGTTTTCCATCCCAGTTATTATCGCCGGTTTGTCCGCCGTAATCAACAATATCTACATCAGCAGAGGTAATATCCAATATGCCCGGTTGCTTTATAAGATCTGCTTTTACAGCGTCATAGTGTTTTCTCATATTTATCATGTGAACAGAAAGCACATGATCTTTATCATAACCAAGCTGCATGGAACGTACATAAGATAATTGTTTGCCAATAATGATCGTTCCTGTTATTAAAATAACTGAAAAAGAAAATTGCACAACCACCAAAACTTTTCTGAATAACGCATCGCTGATCTTTGCAGACATTTTTCCTTTCAATGCTTTCAATGGTTCAAATGAAGAAAGCAACATTGCAGGATAAATACTTGATATAATTAATGTGCCGAAAATGGCAACGAATATAATTTGCCAGATATGATAATCTGCAAAATTTACTATTAATTCTTTTCCTGAAATTTCATTAAAATATGGCATCAGAAAATAAACAAGCGCTAATGCGATCGCTGTTGCAAAAACAAAAAGCAATGCGGTTTCAATAATAAACTGCATAAATAATTGCAACCTTGCAGCGCCAACAATTTTACGCAGACTAATTTCTTTTGCGCGAAGCATAGAGCGCGCCGTAGAAAGATTTACGTAATTGATACACGCAATTACCAATATCAAAACAGCAATAATGATAAACATTCTCACTGCAGCCAAACCACCATCACTTCCGTCAGAGCGATAGAGATGCATTTTTTCTAACGGCAATAAAACATAACCAATATCTGTATCGTCCGATTTAACTCCGAGATGCAACTGTCGCAATTTATCTGTTAAACCAGTTAATGAAGTTCCGGGTTTCATCAAAAGAAAAGTGTTATAACTGTAAGAGTAAAAATCATTGCTGAGATTTCTTCCATCTTTGTTTCCGGCGTACATATCTTTTTCAAGCAGGTCCATTGAAAAAAACATATCGCCTTGTATACTTGAATTTTTTGGAAGATCTTTTATTACGCCGCTTACTTTTAAATTTATTTTATCGTCAGCAGTAATTGTTTTTCCGATAGCATCTTCATTACCAAAATATTTTTTTGCTGTTTTTTCTGTGATGACGATGGAATTAAAATCCGGAAAAGGATTTGCGGAATTTCCTTTTATGAGTTTGAAATCGAACACAGAGAACAGAGATGGATCTGCATAAAAAGCATTTTGCTCAGTAAAAACTTTATTGCCGTATTTATACAAACCATAATTCCCGTTGTACGTGATACGAACTTCATCCTGTACAGACGGAATATTTTTTTTCGCGAGCACACCAATCGCCGAAGCTGTTTGCGTCCACAACTGGCGACTGCTGCCTGTTCCCACCATATTTTCCAGTTTATAAATATTGCGCGTGTTGGCATGAAAACCGTCAAAACTAAATTCATCCTGCACCCACAGCAATATTAAAATACCAATTGCCAAACCAACGGCAAGTCCGCTGATATTAATAACAGTGTAAAACCTGTTCTTCACTAGATTCCGCCACGCAGTTTTAAAATAATTTCTTAGCATAAAAATTTATTTACTGAATATGAAATAAGATCTCTGATCTGAAAACACTCATTAGTAACTGTCAATTTTATTTTTAGTTACAGCCATTTTATCTTTTTTCATCATCGTTGTGTCACTCACTTGTACTATTTGTTCTTTATTCAGCTCTGGCTCACTAATTCTAAATCACAAATTTTAAAATCATTTTTTTGTCCGAACCATGATCTTGTCCTGATTTTCCTTATTCAACTGATAAATTGTTTTCAGTATAATCAGTTTAATAAGGTTAATATCGCGGTTTAGACATTATCAATTATTCAGCCTCATCCTCTTATCCTTCTTCTCGCGGAGAAGGACGGCGCTTCATATCTTTAATAAACATTTTATCTTCCAATTCATCTTTTGAATAATACCTCGCATCTGTTTCAAACAGCTATTCGCTATCATATTTTCACATCAGTACATTATCACATTACTCCGTTCTCAAACTCTTCACTGGATTTGCAACCGCTGCTTTTATTGCCTGGAAACTTACCACGGCAATAGTAATTGCCAACGATCCGATTCCTGCTGCAAGAAAAATCCACCACGAAAGTTCTGCGCGGTAATGATAATTCAACAACCATTTGCTCATAAAATAATAAGAGAGCGGCACAGAAATAACGAATGAAATAATTACCAGCATCACAAAATCTTTTGAAAGCAAATTCCAAACATTTAATACCGACGCACCCAAAACTTTTCTTACACCAATTTCTTTTTTGCGTTGCTCTGCAACAAATGATGTTAATCCGAATAATCCTAAACAAGAAATAGCAACAGCCAATATGGCGAAAAAACTTGCGAGCTTGCTGATGCGTTCTTCGTAAGTGAATTTTTTTTCATAATCATCATCAACAAAAGTGTATTCGAATGGCTGATCAGGATTGAAGCTTTTAAATACCGGTTCAATCTTACTCAATGCATCTTTCACATTTGCTGTTGGTTTGATTTTAAGAATCGCCAAATTGCCTGGATAATTCAGCACACTGTAAATAACAGGAGTCACTTCATCATAAGGAGAACGCATGACCATATTCTCTGCAACACCAATCACCGTAAATTTTTTATCCCACCATGTTATTATTGATCCGACAGGATTTTTCAGATTCATAAAACGAACAGCAGCTTCATTCAAAATAAATGCAGAAGTATCCGATGCAAAATCTTTTGAAAAACTACGGCCTTCTTTTATTTTCCATCCAATTGTTTTTCCGTAATCAAACGAAGCGGTTACTACACCAAAATCGGTCGAGAGATTCGGATCTTTTCCCGGCCAACTTATTCCGCTTGTGCTGTTCCATATTCCGGTTGTCGGGCTTTCAGCTTCTGCAACAGAAGTAATCACTCCTGTTTTCATCAATTCATTTTTCACTGCATCAAAATGATTGTGAATAGCCGGATTCATTGTTGGTATACTCACCAATCCTTCGCGATTGTAACCAACTGGACGGTTTTTTGTAAACTGAATTTGACGATAAACAACAATTGTTCCGATGATAAGTGTAACAGAAACCGTGAACTGCAATACCACAAGCGCTTTGCGCGGAATGGCTGCAAATCTTCCGGCTTTGAAAGTTCCTTTTAAAACTTTTACAGGTTGAAATGATGACAGATAAAATGCAGGATAACTTCCCGCAATGATTGCCGTAATAATTGCAAAACCAATTCCGAGTAACCAGAAAAAAGGATTGTTCCATAAAATTGTCATTTGCTTATTGGAAACAAGATTAAAAAACGGAAGCGTTAATTGAACAAGCAGCAACGACAATGTGAATGCAAAAAGAACCGTCAACAATGATTCATTAAAAAACTGAACAATTAATTGACTGCGAAGTGAACCGACAGTTTTACGAATGCCAACTTCCTTTGCGCGTTTCTCACTTCTTGCTGTACTGAGATTCATGAAATTTATACACGCTAATAATAAAACAAACACGCCGATTATTCCAAACATCCAAACATATTGAATATCGCCGCCAACATTAACGCCATTCTTAAATTCAGAATATAAATGCCATTTGCTCATTGGCTGCAAAAACAAAGCAGGCTTCTTTTTTGCAAGTTGCGGATTAACTCTTTTTAATTTTGCATCTTTGATTCTGGCATCAACCTTATCAATTTCTGAATTGTCATTTAACTGAACAAACAGAGTTGTAAAATTTGGCCGCCATGGGTCTGGCATTGTTCGAAAACCTGAATCAATTTTAGTAAGGAGATCAACTGTAGAAACAAAATTCAATCCGGCAAGTGTCGAGTTCCGCGGAAAATCTTCATAAACTCCGGTCACTTTAACCGGCGGCTGATCATCAATTTTTATTATTTTATTTATAGGGTTCTCATTTCCGAAATATGCTTTTGCAGATGATGCAGAAATCATTACAGATGTTGGGTCATCCAGACCACTCCTGCTTCCCTGCAACATTTTAAATGAAAACATTTCAGGAGCTTCTTTTTCAAAATATCCTCCGTTTTCTTTAAACTTTTTTTCGTTAATGTTGATAATGTGATCGGACCAATTTATCACCATCACAATATGTTTAAAATCGCTGCCATAATTTTTGCGCAATTCATCAGCTAACGGATAAGGAACAGATGTCCACGTTTGTACTTCGCCGTTATTGGTCACATTTTGAATTACCTGCGCAATGCGATTGTAATTGTCAAAATTTTTATCGAAGGAAACTTCATCATAGATCCACAATCCGATCAGCATTGCAACAGCCATTCCAATTGATAACCCTGCAATATTGATAAACGAATGCATCTTATTTTTTCCAAGATTGCGCCAGGCGGTTTTGAAATAATTTTTTATCATGGTTATTCTATTTACGAAATACGATTTCTTCTATTCAACCTTTCTTTCCTAATTATTAATTCTTAATTTTTTGTTTCCGGCATTTGCCCACCCTTCAACATCGTTGTGTCACTCACTTGTACTTTTTGTTCTTTACTCAACTTTGGTTCACAAATTCTAAATCTCAAATTTTAAATCATTGCTTTTGTCTGAACCATGATTTTACCCTGATTTTTCTTATTCAACTGATAAATTATTTTCAGTATAATCAGTTTAATAAGGTTAAAATCGCGGTTCAGACATTATCAATTATCCATTATCAATTCTCAATTATTCCGCCTCATCCTCTTATCCTTCTCCTCGCGGAGAAGGATGGCACTTCATATCTTTGATAAACATTTTATCTTCCAATTCATCTTTTGAATAATTCCCACGCTGTTGCATTTCCCCTCTCCACAAGTGGAGAGGGGTTGGGGTGAGGTTATTCCGTTCTCAAACTCTTCACCGGGTTTGTCATTGCCGCTTTAATAGCCTGCACTCCGACAGTTGCAAATGCAATTGACAAAGTAATCAAAACCGCTATTGCGAATAGCCACCAGTAAATATCAATATGGTAAGCAAAATTTTGCAACCATTGATTTACGGCCCACCACGCAATGGGTAGCGCGATAATATTTGCCAATAGAACCAGTTTTAAAAAATTTCCGGAAATTAATTGCACGATACTGCTTACCGATGCGCCCAAAACTTTTCGAATGCCAATTTCTTTTACGCGTTGTTCTGCTGAAAGCATTGTAAGGCCAAGTAATCCTATGCAAGAAATAAAAATAGTGAGTGCGGCAGAAAAAGTGATGATCTGTTTCCATTTTTCTTCAGCCTCATATTCACGTGTATTGATATCATTTTTAAATTCATAATTGAACGGATAAAAAGGAGCTAATTTTTTATAAGTCGCTTCTATGAATTGTATTGTTTTCGGAATGTCTGCAGAACTTATTTTAATATTGAGCTGTGATGAATTTCCTTCAGGCTCCGATGTAAATAATTGTGATCCTATTTTTTCTTTCAGGGATCGGAAATGATAATCTTTAACAACACCTATGACAGTTAATTTCCTGTTACGCCAAAAAAGATCAACCGTTTTTCCTATCGGGTCTTTCCAACCAGCTTCATGAACAAAAGTTTCATTCACAAGAATCGAATGAGTGCTGTCAGATGGAAAATCGCTTGAAAATCCTCGTCCTTTTATTACTGGTATTTGTAAAGCTGAAAAATATTGATCATCTATTTGATCATAATCGAACTGTATTTCTTTTCCATCCACTTTTGCCACTGTACCTTGTCTTCCCCGATTATGAGCGCCCACAATCTTAATAGAAGAATTTTTTAATAGTTCTGTTTTGAAAAGATCAGTAAGTTGTTTGCTGGCGCTCCGATCCAAATTTACCACCACCAGGTCTTTATCATTATATCCTAACTTCTGATTCATGAGATAATGAAACTGTTCATAAATAAAAAATGTACTGATAATAAGTAATGCCGCAAGAGTAAACTGCAATACCACAAGACCTTTCGCCAAATAATTTTTCCCTGATAATTTAATGCGGTTATATAAAGTTTGAATGGGATTAAAACCAGATAACACCAACGCTGGATAAAAACCTGCTGCAAAACCAGTGATCAGAAACAGTCCAATAAATCCAATAATTAATTGCATATCCGCTAAGTAAGAAAGACTAAGACGTTTATTTGCGAGTTCATTAAAAACAGGCAGCGCAACAGTTGCCAATACCAGAGCGAATACAAAAGAAATAAAACAAACCATAAACGATTCTCCCAAAAATTGGCGGGCAAGTTGCACGCGTTGTCCGCCGAGCACTTTACGGATTCCGATTTCTTTACTTCTTTTCAGTGACCGTGCAATGGTGAGATTAATAAAATTAATACATGCGATCACCAAAATAAATATAGCAATTCCCGTTAAAATATAAGAATACGTGGGATTGCTTGCATCTGTAAGTTCATCTTCTGCATCATAATCTTTACTGAGATGTATTTGCAACAGTGGCTGAAGCCCCCAGGTTAAAGAACCTTTAAAATCACCTTTTTCTCTTGCTTCTTTTAACTGATCTTTTGCTCTTTCGTTATAAACGCGCGTCATTTTATTTAGAACTACAGAAGGATCAGCTTTAGGATTTAATACTACAAATGAGCTGATAAAAAAATTAAGCCAATGATCGTCCGGATCAATTTTTTCCTGAAACTTCATCGGCAGCATCACATCAAATTTGATAGAGGAATTTTGCGGAGATCTTTTTGCAACGCCTGAAATTATAAACGGCTCAAATTTTTGACTTATTTTCAATTCCATCGTTTTGCCGATTACTTCAGTAGTACCAAAATATTTTTTAGCGATCTCATCGCTCACCACCATTGAATTTAAATTCGTCAATACTTTTTTCGGATCGCCGTTTATTAATGGAAAAGAAAAAACAGAAAAGAAATTATCATCAGCAAATATGATCGGTTGGTTAAATATTTTATCACCAACCTTAATTACATACTCATCATTTGATATTCTTACACACTCATTTATTTCAGGAATATCCTGTTTAAATGCAGGGCCGGGAACCATTGATGTTTTCCCGGATTTAAAAACCTCATGCCCTTTTTCATCCAGCATCTGCGCAGTAATGCGATATATCTGATCTTTTTTTTCATTAAACCGATCATAACTCAATTCATCTTTCACATACAATATAATGAGCATCGCGGTTGCAAGACCAAAACTTAAACCCAAAACATTAATACCGGAATAAATTTTATTCCGCTGAAGATTTCTTATCGCAGTAATAAAATAATTTTTAAACATAAAATGCTATTTATAATTTGGTGATTTATTGATTTCTGATTTCTTTAGTTTACGCATTCATTATTAATTATCCATTATCAATTTTTTGCTCCCGGCATTTGTCCACTCTTCATCATCGTTGCGTCGCACTCTTGTACTGTTTGTTCTTTACTCAACCCTGGTTCACAAATTCTATCAGTTTATTAAGGCTAAAATCGCGGTTCAGACATTATCAATTATCAATTGTCAATTACTTCTATTCCGTTCTCAAACTTTTCACCGGGTTTGCCATCGCCGCTTTAATGGTTTGAATACTCAATGTTACCAATGCAATTACGATCATTGATAATCCACTCACCGCAAAAACCCACCAGTTTATTGATGTTCTGTAAGCAAAATTTTGCAACCATGTATTCAACACCCACCATGCTAAAGGCGCCGCAATTACAAATGCGATCATCACCAGCAAAACAAAATCTTTCGATAATAATGAAACAATATTGCTTACCGATGCGCCTAAAACTTTTCGTACACCAATTTCTTTTGTGCGCTGATTTGTAGTATAAATAACCAAACCGAGCAAACCCATGCAACTGATAAATATCGCAAGTCCCGTTGCCCATTTTAATAATCGCGAAAGATCCTGTTCACTTTTATAAAACTTTGCAATGCTTTCATCAAAAAATTGATAACTAAAATCTTCTTCGGGATAATTTTTCTTAAAAGCATTTTCAATTTTAGCAATTGTGTTTTTCCACAATGTTCCTTCTGCATCTAGTGGTTTCAATGCAACATGAAAAGCATAACTGTATTTTAAGTTCGATGTAAATACTAGCGGTTTTACAAGTTCATGTAAAGATTGCTGGTTAAAATCAGCCATCACACCAACAATTGGTTTTC
>DATHPY010000167.1:0-7521 GCA_035483315.1 Puia sp.
AGCCATGCAGAGTTTGTAATAGATTTTGTAAACGTGATGCCCGGAACACCAAAAAGTAAAGTAAAATCAAGAATAATTTTTACACCACAGCACGCGAAACGTTTTATGAAAGCATTGACTGAAAATATTTTACGCTTCGAACAAACGAATGGAAAAATTCAGGATTTGGAAGAAGTACAATTGCCATTAAATTTTGGCGGACCTACAGCACAGGCGTGAAATTAAGTTAGCTTGCAGAAACAGTTTGCTTCAAACTTTTTCAAATGAAAAAGTATTCATTATCAGTTGCGGCCTTTTTTATTTTTCTTCTTAATTGCTTTGGGCAAAGCAATCTTGCTTCGCAGGAGATTCAGGATATTTTTCAGGATTACTCATCAGCCCAAACAACTGCAAGATATACCGGTTCTTTCCTTCCTCAATTTAATCCTAAAGAAGATACAAAAGGGCACAGGTACTTATTTAATAAATGGGTAAACGGTTTTGTAACAGACACCGCGAATAATGTTTTTAATAAAACCACTTATTTATTTAATTACGACAAAATAGGCAAAAGCTTGTTATGCACACAAGATAAAAATATTGTTTACGAATTTAGCAGTAGCACCATCAAATCTTTTGTTCTGCAATCAGATTCCGGGCAATATATTTTTGAACGGATAAGCTCTTTAAACAACGGAAATTTTATTCAGCAAATAGTCAAAGGAGAAAAATATTCTTTATACAAATCAATTAAAACAACGTTTATAAAATCGGATTATTATTCCGATGGGTTGATTGAAAGAGGAAACCGTTACGACGAATACGTAGATGAATCGACATACTATATTTTGTTACCTGGCGGGAAGGATTGCGGGAAAATTGAATTTAAAAAGAAATCAATCAAAGCAGCATTGCCTTTAGAATCCGTTAAAGTAAATAAATATTTTTCAGACCACAGCGATGAAGATATTGATGAAAATTTTATTAAAGGACTGCTGACTTTTTTGAACCAATAAATTTTCAAAATTAGATTTTTCAAAAAATGAAATTTCTTTTTATTATAATTTTTTCGGTGATTTTGTATAATGCCAATGGACAAAGAGACTCCTTTCCTGACAATACGAAGGATACCAGTTTTTTTTCATCCGGGAAAATGTTTTTCAATAATACTTTTTTATCTGTCAATGCAGTTTTTCGAAATGAAAATAACATAATCGGCAGCCATTACCTGTTTGATAAATGGGTAAGAGGAAGAATTGTAACTGCAAATGGAATTCAAATTGAAAATGATAAATATTATTATAATTATGATAAAATTTCCAATAACATTCTTCTTACTACCGACTTTAAAGAAATAATTGAAATTGATAAAAGAGAATTTAAATCGTTTGTTTTAAAAGATGGCGCCGATGAGTATCATTTTGAACATTTTTTTACCATTGATGATAAAAAATTTTTTCAGGTTTTGGTAAAAAGCAATAAGTATTCTCTTTACAAATGGACGCTGACAAAATTCAGAAGAAATGACAACCTTTTTAATTCCTGGTTTTATGTAGATTCATATTTTTATTATGTAGTATTCCCCAATGGCAGGCTATATAAAGAAATCACTTTAAAAAGAAAATCAATTGAAAAAAACCTGGTGATGGAACCTGAAAAGGTTGACGCTTATTTTTCTTTGCATCAATATAATGAAATTGATGAAGCGCTTTTGATTGACCTGATAAATTATCTGAATAAATAATTTTCTTCCTACAAAATTCCTTCATCTGCAAAACTGTAATAGCCATCTTCGCTTACAATAATGTGATCAAGTACACTGATGTCAAAATATTTTGCAGCTTCTTTTATTTTTAATATAAATTGTTCATCTGCACGGCTTGGTTTTAAATTTCCAGATGGATGATTGTGGCAAAGAATAATACTTACAGCATCTTCTTTCAGCGCTTTTTTTAAAATTATTCTCGGGCCTGCAACAGTTCCCGTAATGCCACCGCTGCTTATGATTTCAAAATGGTTGATTTTATTTGCGCGATTTAGAAAAACAACTGCAAACACTTCGTGATGATGATCGCGCAGCATTGATTGAAGATAATTGGCAATTTCCCTGCTGTCTTTTACAACGGATTTTTCGGGTGAGGTTATTCCCTGCCTTCTTCTTCCTAATTCAAGCGCGGCTGCGATAGTAACCGCTTTTGCTTCGCCAATTCCTTTGATCTTCATCAATTCTTTTACTGATAATTTTCCAAGTTGTGAGAGATTGTTCTTTCCCAACTCCATAACTTCCCGGGCTAATTCCACTGCGCTCTTATTTTTTGTACCGTTATTAATTAAAATTGCGAGTAATTCGGAATCAATTAGCGCCGTAGGGCTTTTACTAAGCAATTTTTCCCGTTGGCGGTCATCTTTCGCCCAGCGTTTAATTGAGTGGTTTTGCTCTTGCATAGATAAGGTTTTGCTTCTACTTTCAAGGTATAATATTAATGTTATTCTATAATAATTATATAGACTAATCGTTAATGAATTCGTATCTGTGAAAACTAAATCCATAATCCAATGAAACCAAGAACTTTCTCCGCCATCGGTGGATGGCAATCGCTTATGTTTTGTGTAGGCATCTATTTTGTATCTCTTTTCTTTTCAATTTTTATCTGTTCTTCTGTTTTTTATGTTGTTAATGCAAATGGTGCAAGCTCCAAAGCCAATAGCGTGGCTAAAACAGCGCCTGCGCCTAAGATTGATAAACATGTGCTGGCATCAGTAACGCCGTAATTGAATTGAGATTAATTTGATTTTGCCCTGTTTGGATATTATTTGAAACCAAACAGCTTGTAAATAGATTTGATTGGTCGGTTTTTATTAACATGACCAGTTGATAATTTTTTCTCTGTCACTGTTTCATTTTTTCTTTTTGGTCATATCTTCGCGCCACACAAATTAAATATGGATTCCAGCGCCAAGATATTTTCGGGTACCGCGTCTCAGTATCTTGCTGAAAAAATAACCCAGCAATTTGGTAATATTCCCGGAAAAATAACCATCCAGCATTTCAGCGACGGAGAGATTCAGCCAATTTTTAACGAGAGTATCCGCGGCGATATGGTTTTTTTAATTCAAAGTACATTTGCCCCTGCTGATAATTTATTTGAATTGTTACTAATGATTGATGCTGCCAAGCGGGCATCTGCGTATAAAGTTGTGCCCGTAATACCTTATTATGGCTATGCCCGCCAGGATAGAAAAGATAAACCACGCGTGGCCATTGGTTCTAAATTAGTTGCGAACATGCTTGTGGCAGCGGGTGCCGACCGCATTATTACCATGGATCTGCATGCTCCACAGATCCAGGGATATTTTGATATTCCTATGGATCACCTCGACAGCTCGGCTATTTTCATTCCTTATATTGAGCAACTTAAACTGGAAAACCTTACCTTTGCCGCCCCCGATGTGGGAAGTGCAAATCGTATTCGGGAAATCGCTTCATATTTTAATGCGGAAATGGTTATTTGTGACAAGCACAGAAAGAGAGCAAACGAAATTGCAAGCATGGTGGTGATCGGTGATGTTGAAGGAAGAGATGTGATTTTGATTGATGATATTTGTGACACGGGTGGAACGCTTGCAAAGGCAGCAGGATTGATAAAAGAAAAAGGAGCTACAAGTGTAAGAGCATTATGTACGCATCCTGTGTTAAGCGGAAACGCTTATGCAAATATTGAAAACAGCGTTTTGGAAGAATTGGTGGTTTGTGATACGATTCCTTTGCGCCAGCAATGTTCAAAAATAAAAATGTTGAGTGTTGCAGAACTTTTTGCAGTGGCGATTCGTAATGCTTACGAAAATAAAAGTATCACCAGTTTGTTTATTCATTCGCAGTTGCGAAATAAATAAGAGAGTAATTTTTAAATAAACATAAATGAAGACAATTACAATCGAAGGACAACTCAGGACCGAACACGGGAAAGCAGCCGCCCGCCAAATTCGCTCTGAGGAAAAAGTGCCGGGTGTAATTTACGGGGGCGCAAAAGAAATAAATTTTTCAGCTCCGGTAACGGCATTCAAAAATTTAGTTTACACACCGGATTTTCAATTCGCGCAGGTAAGCCTGGATGGCAAATCGTACAATTGTATTATGAAGGACATTCAGTTTGATAAAGTAACTGACGCGCTCATTCATATTGATTTGCTGGAATTGGTTGAGGATAAAAAAGTGATCGCAAACATTCCGATAAAATTTACCGGAACGCCGGAAGGAGTTAAAGAAGGCGGGAAGCTTGTTATTAAAATGAAAGCGCTCAAAGTAAAAACTTACCCAAAATATTTGCAGGAAAATATTAAGGTAGACCTTACAGACTTAAAACTTAATGGCAATATTCGCGTGGAAGATGTGAAAATAGATAATTACGAAATACTTAATTCGCCTCGTATTCCAGTGGCATCTGTTGTGTTGACCCGTGAGTTAAAACAGGAAGAAACAACAACTACTGCAACATCAGCTGCTGCAACTCCTGGCGCTGCGGGCGCAACGCCGGCTGCCGGAGCTCCTGCTGCTGCAATACCAGTTGCGAAGCCAGCAAAAAAATAATTATTAATTTTATTTTATAGTAACCCGGCATGGACCGGGTTTTTTTATTAATTTTTTTGAATAAAAAATTACATATCTGTTGCCGTTAGTAATGCGCTCAATAGTAGCACAACCGATGAATGGATTGCGACGCAACGATGCTCAAGAGAGTTGCGAAGCTTGTATCAAAAAAAATAGAAAGTAAGAAGTTGGAAGTATCAAGCGGATTGAATTATTTCTGGAAAATAACAAAAACAATTTTTACCTTTTTACTTTTTACTTTTGACTTGTCATGAATAAATTTTTAATAGCTGGTCTTGGGAATGTTGGCACTGAATACGGCGGAACACGCCACAATATTGGCTTTGACATTGCTAACGTTTTTGTTCATAAACACGGAGGTAGTTTTAAAAATGAAAGGTATGCAGGCGTGTCAAAAATAAAAGTAAAAGGTAAACCTGTAACCTGCATTGTGCCGACAACTTATATGAACTTAAGCGGCAATGCCGTAAAATATTGGTTGGATAAAGAAGGAATTGCGATCAGCAATTTATTGGTTGTTGTTGATGACATTGCTTTGCCGCTAAACAAATTAAGACTGCGACCAAGCGGAAGTGATGCCGGACATAATGGATTAAAAAGCGTGCAGGAAGTTTTGGGTACAATTGATTACCCAAGATTAAGATTCGGAGTTGGCAACAATTATCCAAAAGGCATGCAGGTTGATTTTGTACTTGGCAAGTGGTTTGATTCAGAAATTCCGCTTGTAAAACTTAAAATTGAAAAAAGTGTGGAGCTTCTTGAAAGTTTTATTAACATTGGAATTGAGCAAACTATGAACTTATATAATAAATTAGAGATAACGCTATGATTTGTAAATCGGAATCATTATTTTCGTGAATCGTTAAACCTGCCTTGATTTATTTATTCAATTTCCTATAGCTAGACATTAGTCGTTCCCCCCGGTCTTTTTTAGTCCGAATGAAAATTTAAAAAAATTTTCTGTTTAAACCCTTATTTGGATATGAAAATATTTTGTCTTGGCCGTAACTATGTGGCTCACGCAAAAGAGCTTAACAATGAGATTCCCGAGGAACCTATTGTATTTATGAAGCCCAAAAGCGCTCTGCTTCAGGCGCATACTCCATTCTATTACCCGGAGTTTACCAACGAGTTGCATTATGAATGTGAACTTGTTCTCCGCATTTCAAAAAATGGAAAATACATCCAGGATCGTTTTGCTAATAAATATTATGATGCTGTAACTGTAGGAATTGATTTTACAGCGCGTGATCTGCAAAATGAACTCAAGGAAAAAGGTCTTCCCTGGGAAAAAGCAAAAGCCTGGGATAATTCTGCCGCAATCGGAAAATGGATTCCGTTCACAAATATCAAAAACAAAAAAGACATTAATTTCTGTTTGTACAAAAACAAAGAGCTTGTACAACAGGGAAATTCTGGATTAATGATCAATAACTTTGATAAGGCGCTTGCATACATCTCAAATTATTTTTCAGTAAACATCGGGGATCTTATTTTCACCGGCACACCTGCAGGAGTGGGAGAGTGTGTGGTTGGTGATGAGATTGAAGGTTTCATTGAAGATGAAAGTTTGCTGACTCTCGAGGTTAAATAATATCAGAGATTTTTTTAAGAATGACACAGGTATTATATCTGCCCAATCATTTAATCTGTGATTGAGATTCTTCAATAATAAATCTGCGTAATCTTTTAATCCGGTTAATCTGTGATTCAGATTTTCTTGATATTTGCTGATGATCAGTTCCGAAATTTTACTGAAAGCTTACCGCTTGATGTGCTCCGCAAAATTCATGGCGGAAACTTATGAAAGCAATCGTCAGATCTGCAAATATGTTCATTCAACTTCACGCGGACATGAAGCTATTCAGTTAGCCACTGCGTTCAATCTTTTACCTTGCGATTTCGTGAGTCCTTATTATCGTGATGAAAGTTTATTATTAGGATTAGGTTTTACACCCCATCAATTAATGCTGCAATTACTTGCAAAAGCAGATGATATTTTTTCCGGTGGCCGCGAATATTATGCTCATCCAAGTTATAAAGGAAATGATAAACCAACCATAACACATCAAAGCAGCGCAACAGGAATGCAGGCAATTCCATCAACCGGCATTGCGCAGGGAATTCAATATCTCGAAACGATTAAATCTTCTTTATTAAAAAAAGGAAAGAACGATGAGCTGCCCGTTGTTATTTGTTCGATGGGTGATGCAAGTATTACCGAAGGTGAGGTGAGCGAAGCTTTTCAATTTGCGGTATTGAAAAAATTGCCAATAATTTATTTGATACAGGATAACGATTGGGGAATCAGCGTCACGTCTGATGAAGCAAGAAAAATGGATGCGTTTGAATATGCTGCAGGTTTTCCCGGCATGGATCGTATACGCGTTGACGGTAGTGACTTTGAACAAAGTTTTGAACTGATGAATATGGTTATTAATTCAGTTCGCAAAAATCGCGGCCCGTACATTGTTCAGGCAAAAGTTCCATTACTAAATCATCATACAAGTGGAGTAAGAAAAGAATCTTATCGGAGTAAAGATGATCTGGAAAAACATTTTGCTCACGATCCTTTGCCAAAACTAAGACAACAATTAATTGCATCAGGAATTTCTGAAAGCGAAATATTATCTGTTGAAAAAGAAGCGGAGAAAAATGTAAAAGAAGATTTTCATAAAGCTTCTGTAGCAAGCGATCCCGCTATTAGTGCAGTTCAAGATTTTGTTTTTGAAAAAACTTCTATAAAAGAAGAAACGGGAATCCGTTATGCCGGCGGAGAAAAAGTATTAATGGTTGACGCAGCTTTGCATGCTATTACAGAAATCATGGAAGAATTTCCTGAAGCAGTTTTATACGGACAAGATGTTGGAAGACGTCTTGGTGGCGTGTTTCGGGAGACTGCAACACTTGCAGAAAAATTCGGCGATCATCGC
>DATHPY010000168.1:0-2434 GCA_035483315.1 Puia sp.
ATCTTCCGGATTTTCTGTGTCGCTTCCAGTCCCGAAAATGGCGTCATATTGATATCCATCAGCACCACATCGGGGTGTTTCTGCCTGGCCAGTTCCACCGCCTCCTCGGCATCGCCGCATTCGGCGATAACCTGGAACCTCGGGTCGCTGTTAAGAATATAACTCCATGTTTCCCTGATCAGTTTATGATCGTCTGCAATTAAAATACTGATCTTACTCATAAAGCGGTTTAATAGTTCGGTTAGCTAAATCATAAACACTCAATTACTTTCAATTATAAACGGAATATTTTTAAAAAAGTGTTATAAAGAATAATTTGATAATTTTTCTCATTATGAATTGTTGCTGACTAAATAAAAATTTTTCGGAATTATAACTGAGTTTTTCCGGAACAAAAATATCACACTGGTTAACTTTTTTGATAGGAAAAAAGAATTGATTGATTGGCATGTATGTCGGGAATTTCTAAATCTACTGATCATAGAAATTTTTTTTATAGTAAATCCCCTATCTTAAGCAATACTTCAAGTTACACATAATTGCTTTTGTAATAAATTATTTTAATGCACTAAGTGGTAACTCTTAAAATTAGTTGTTTGATGCTGTGATGGATGTTTGCCATTTTGAGAGATTGCTGCAATTTTTATACTGGGGATCTATCATGATATAAAACGTGGGAATTTTGGAGCGAAACCATTTTTCTACAACAGTTTGTTTTTTTTCCTGTAACTCACGTTGAGCGACTCTGTCGTAATCATCTTTAAGGTTTTCGCGATGAGGATCGGATTTGGAAAGAAGCAAAATAATATGCACGCCTTTTTTCCCTCTGTCATCAGTAAAAACTGTAGGAGCAGAATATTCTCCGACTTTCAAATTGCCAAGCAGTCTTACAATATCCTTATCCAATTCGTCAATTTTTAAATAGGTCGAACCATCTTTTGCAAGTTTAAGCCCGCCGGTAAATTTAGCAACTTCATCATCACTATATTTGGATACTGCTCCGCCAAAACCGATTGTGCCTGCAATTAACTGCGTGCGTACAGAGTCAAGCCTGGCAGTAGCTTCAGCCACTTCAGCATCAGTGATTTGAGGGATGCGTAAAATTTCACGCACTGACGCGTCATCTCCTGAACGACTTATCATTTGAATAATATGATAACCGAATTTTGATTTTACAGGAGGGGAGATTTGTCCTTCTTTAAGTCTGAATGCTGCTGCCAAAAAATTAGGATCAACTTGTTTATCAGTGCGGTTAATATCAAGTTTTCCGCCATTATCTTTTGTACCCGGATCGTCAGAATAAAGTTTGGCTAACACTTCAAATTTTTTTGCCCCTGATTCCACCTGTCGTTTGTATTCATTCAATTCATCAATGGCTAATCTTTCTATATCCCGGTTAGCTTTCGGATAAACTAAAATTTCTCCTACCTGCAATTCAGATTCATAAAAACGCAAACTATCTTTCGGAATCTTTTCATAATATTCCTTTACTTCTGCAGGCGTTACTTTAATTTCCGAAACAATTTTATTTTGCATACCGGTTGCAAGTCTTTCTTCACGAATAGGCTGACGAAATTCTTCTTTTAACTGATAGATTGAACGGCCTGCGATTTGTTCCAATGCATCTTTACCTCCATACTGACCTATAAAATAGCGGATCTTTTGATCAATTTCCGCATCCACATCTTCATCACTTACAGGAATAGAATCTTTTTCTGCCTGCAATACCAGCGCTTTTCTGATAAGCATTTGATCGAGTACAGCGCAATCTTCGGGAGCCTGCCCACCTTGACGCACCACATCTGCAATGGCATTAACAATATCTGAATTCAAAATAATTTTATCGCCAACAATGCCGGCAATTTTATCTGCAACAACTTTTTGCTGAGCAAATAAAAAACAGCAGATAAAAAAAGAAATGAGTGTGAGGAATAATTTTTTCATAAAAGTGAAATGCCAGCATCAAAAATAATTTCAGATTGTGGCATATCTGAAAGATGAACGCGATTTAACAAAAGCTTAGAAAAGCACGACGCTTAACCTTATAAAGTACGCTTGATTTCTTCTTCATCGTACGCTTCAACAATATCGCCTACTTTAACGTCATTATAATTTTTAATTGTTAATCCGCACTCCATTCCTGAAACAACTTCTTTAGCATCATCCTTAAATCTTTTTAACGAAGCAAGTTCTGCAGAAGCACCTTCACCCACAGGGTAAACGACAATACCATCGCGTATTACACGAACTTTTGCATTGCGGTTTATTTTTCCATCCAGCACAAAACATCCGGCAACGGTCGCTTTATCAAATTTGAAGACGTTACGAACTTCCACATTAGCAATAATTCTTTCCTGAATTTTTGGTTCAAGCATTCCTTCCATCGCACTTTTTACTTCTTCGATCGCATTGTAAATGATGGAATAGGTTTTGA
>DATHPY010000169.1:0-3021 GCA_035483315.1 Puia sp.
CTAAATAATCTGTTACATCAAGATTAAAACCCTGCAATGCATATTTTTCATAAGCGGTTATTAAAATGATCATCGGCTTTATCGCCATGCTTTGTATAAATTGCAATCCGGTCAGGCCGGGCATTTGGATATCGAGAAAGATCAAATCAACGGATTGTTGTTGCAAAACTTTCATCGCTTCCATTGCGTTGGAACATTTTGCAACCAATTGCAAAAAAGGAACTTTGCTGATATTATCTTCGAGCAATTCCAGCGCGAGCGGTTCATCATCAACAGCAATACAACGAAGCATTAATGAAGATTTAATTGTAAAGAAATTACGAACCAATCATCTTGTTCAGTTATCAGTAAGCTATAACTTTTATTGTATAATAAATTTAATCTTCTTTTTACGTTCACTAACCCAATGCCCGAAGTTTTATCTTTTATTTCTTCTGATGCTGCATTATATTTATTACGAACCATAAACTGGAGCACATTATTTTTTGCGCGAAGATCAATATCAATCTGCGCATCTTCAATTAATCCTGTTCCATGTTTAAAAGCATTTTCAACAAAAGGAATTAATAACATGGGTTCAATTTCCAGCGTGTTGTCAGGTGCATCAACCGTTACATTCACTTTTACTTTTTGTCCAAAACGCTGTTGTTGCAGATCAATATAACTTTGTAAATATTCAATTTCTTTTTCCAGCGGCACTTTGTCTTCGTCGGCTTCATACAACATATATCGCATCAACGACGATAGTTTTATTAACGATGGTTCAAGCTGATCGGATTGTTTTCTCGCCAGCGCCACCATATTATTTAATACATTGAACATAAAATGCGGACTCACCTGCGAACGCAATAATGATAATTCTGTTTTCAGATTTTCATTTTCTCTTTCTGAAATCAGTTTATCTGATTTTATTTTTTCGTTGATCAATTGGTAAGCCAGGCTTAATGCAAAAAAGAAAAGATAAATAAAGCTGTTAATAAAGATCAACCCTCTTGGGTTGAAATGCTCCGGTGAAAAAAACAATTTAAAAAGCAAAGACACTTCTACAAGTAAGCATGCTAATGAAAATAGCTGGGTTAATATATATTGCCAGTATTTTCTTTTTATGATAAATTTCGGTACGAGAAAATAGGCGTTAAAATAAAAATAAGCAACCCATGTCAGGTTCATAATAATTTGAAAATACCAAACAGCACTTTCTTTATCAGGGTTTTTTTGTGGTGGTTGCTTTTCATTTCCTGAAGAACTTAAAAGATGCGGAAGAGAAAATAATAATGCCCATGCTGCGATATGAACAAAAATGACAAACCATTTTTTTGAATACCAAGAACGTTTCATACCGCTAAAATAAGCAGGATTTTCGCCTAAAAATCGCAACTGCTGAAATGTTGAGACGAAACCAAACTTTTCTGATACGAAAAGATTTCTTTTTTTCCGGCTTCGCCGATAATCACTATCCGCTTGCTTTGCACAGGTGTTGAATATACTTTTGTGTCGTTAATAAATTTTCAAATTATAAATCTTTAAAAAATAAAATTATGAAAAAGACTTTTTTATCAATCGCATTAATTCTCGCTGTAGGAATCAGCAGCACATTTGCAAACGACAATGACGGAGTAAGCAAATCAGTTAAATCTTCATTTAGTAAAGATTTCAAATCTGCAACAAACGTTCAATGGCAACAAAAAAGCAAATTCGATAAAGCAACTTTCAGTTTGAATAATCAAATTATGTTTGCGTATTATGATCCAACAGGCATGTTACTCGCAGTATCAAGAAACATCACTTCAGAAAATTTGCCAATTAAATTACAAGCGGATTTAAAAAATACTTACAGTAATTATTGGATCTCTGATCTGTTTGAAAACGCTGCTCATGATGTAACAACTTATTATATTACGCTTGAAAATGCAGATCAAAAATTAATTCTTCATTCAACAAGTTCAAATGAATGGAGTGTTTACCAGAGAACAAACAAAGATGTTAAGTAAGAAATAATAAGCGCTGTCACAAAAATATTTATGCCACACAAAAAAGTGTGGCATTTTTTATTTGTAAGAATTAATAACCTGCAGCCATTCCATCTTTGCGCGGATCGGATGCGCCGAAATAAATCTTCTTATCCGCATCAAATCGAATGCACTGATAACCGCCATAATTTCCTGGCTCCTGGAAACTAACTTTATGTCCCATCTGTATTAATTTCCTTATCGCTTCTTCTGAAAACCCCGATTCCAAATAAATAGTTCCCGAGCCATTTCTTTTTTCTCCTGTCGGTTCTGATGAACCCTGGTGATCAATTCGCGGAGCATCACCGGCTTCCTGTTCGTTCATTCCAAAATCAATCATGTTCATTAATACCTGCACCTGGCCAATCGGCTGAAACCCGCCACCCATCACGCCAAAACTCATATACGGTTTTCCATTTTTTGTAATAAATGCGGGAATGATCGTATGAAACGGGCGTTTGTGCGGAGCGTAAGTATTATTTTGTCCTGGCTCAAGTGTAAATAATCTTCCGCGATTTTGCAACACAAATCCCAATCCATCCGGAACCATTCCTGAACCAAACGCAGAAAAATTACTTTGAATAAGCGAAACCATATTTCCTTCATCATCTGCAACGGTGAGATAAACTGTTTCGCCGGTTTTTAATAATGAATCGCCAGCAGAAAAATTATCTGACGCGTGATTTAAATTGATGAGCTTTCGACGTTCCGCAGCATATTGTTTTGAAATTAATTTTTCAACAAGGACCTTTGCAAAATCTATATCAGCATAATATTTCGCGCGATCTTCGTACGCCAATTTTTTTGCTTCTACAAAAAGATGAATGTATTCAGCGCTTCCGTATTCTATTTTACTAAAATCAAATCCTTCTAAAATATTCAGCATTTGCAGCACGGTGATTCCTTGTCCGTTTGGCGGCAATTCCCAAACATCATATCCACGATAATTTGTAGAAACCGGATCAACCCATGTTGATGTATGCTCAGCAAAATCTTTATAAGAAAGAAATCC
>DATHPY010000170.1:0-2364 GCA_035483315.1 Puia sp.
GTAAGCACAACTGTTGGGCGATAATATTTTTCAATTAAGCGCGAAGCAACAATTCCTACAACACCTTTATGCCAGTGCGGTTGAAAAACAACCGTTGATTTTTTATTAATAAGAATTTCGTCACTATCAATAATTGCCAATGCTTCTTCGGTAATATTTACATCGGCTTCTTTGCGATCAGTGTTATCTGAATGAAGCATTTCCGCATAATGCAACGCTTCATTAAAATCAGAAGCAATAAACATCTGCACTGCTTTTCTCGCGTCATCCATTCTTCCTGCAGCATTAACGCGCGGCGCAATCATAAATACAAGACTATTAATACTCAGTTCTTTTTTTAAACTGCTTAATTGTATCAGCGCTTTAATTCCGTAATTCGGATTTTCATTCACTTTTTTTAATCCGTAATAAGCAAGAATTCTATTTTCTCCTGTCATCGGAACAATATCGGCAGCAATTGCTGTTGCAACTAAATCAAGATAATTAAAAGATTCACTTTCGGCGAGATTCAAATGTTGAGCCAAAGCGGTGATCAATTTAAAACCAACTCCGCATCCGCACAATTCTTTGTATGGATAATTACAATCCTTTTGTTTTGGATTGAGGATAGCAATAGCAGGAGGTAAAATTTCATCGGGTAAGTGATGGTCGCAAACAATAAAATCAATTCCTAACGTTGATGCATAACCGATTAAGTCAGCAGATTTTATTCCGCAATCCAAAGAAATAATCAGACCGAAATTATTTTCTTTGGCAAAGTCAATTCCCATTTTCGAAACGCCGTAACCTTCGCGATATCTGTTCGGAATATAAAATTCAATAAATTCAGGATCATAAATTTTTTGCAGGAACATGAACATACAGGCGACGGATGTTGTTCCATCAACATCATAATCTCCAAACACTAAAATTTTTTCCTGGTTATTAATGGCAGAAAGAATTCTGTCAACCGCTTTATCCATATCTTTCATCAACCACGGATCATGCAATTCATTTAGTCGCGGACGAAAATATTTTTTCGATTCTTCAAAACTTTCGAAGTGACGTTCAATCAAAATTTTGCATAAAACCGGATTTATTTTTAATTCAGATTGTAATGACTGAATTTTATTTTCATCTGCCTGTAATATGTTCCATCTTTTCTGCATGTAAATTCCCTTCTTGTTTTATTAGATTTTATTATACGAATTGAAAAACTTGAAATTAATTCGTGTAATTCGCTAAAATTTGTGTTATCGTTTCTCTCAATATTTTCTATCTGTAGTAAACCGAACAAGTTCTTCCAAAGCTTTTCTTACCTCATTGTCTTCAAATTCATACAAAATAGAGAACGCTTCTTCGCGGTAAATGTTCATTTTTTTAATGGCATAATCTATCCCGCCCGATTCAATTACTTTATTAATTACATATTGAACTTTTTGACGGTCTTTATTTTTATTCTTGATGATGTATATTAAATTTTTTCTTTCGGATTTGTCAATATTATTAAGTGTGTAGATAAGTGGCAGCGTCATTTTTTTTTCTTTAATATCATTTCCTGTTGGTTTGCCTACGGATTCACTTCCATAATCAAATAAATCATCTTTTATCTGGAAAGCGATGCCAGCTTTTTCTCCAAAAGTTTTTAATTTTTCCGTCAACTTTTCATTATGACTTGTTGAGTAAGCGCCGGCGGCACATGCTGAAGCAAGAAGAGAAGCGGTTTTGTTTCGGATGATTTCAAAATAAACGTCTTCATTAATATCGAGTAATCGCGATTTTTCTAATTGCATTAATTCGCCTTCGCTCATTTGACGAACAGGGTTGGAAAGAATTTGCAGAATTTTAAAATCATCATGATCTAATGAAAGCAACATTCCTTTTGCAAAAAGATAATCGCCAACTAAAACAGAAATTTTAGTTTTCCATAAAGCATAAGTTGAAAAAAAACCACGACGTTCAAAAGATTCATCAACAACATCATCATGAACAAGACTTGCAGTGTGTAACATTTCTACAAGTGATGCGGCGCGATAAGTTGAATCATTTATTTGCCCGCAAAGTTTTGCAGAAAGCAATACAAACATCGGGCGAAGTTGTTTACCTTTTCTATTGACAATAAAACGCATTATCCGGTCTAACAATGGCGTATCACTTTTGACAGCTTCCTTGAATTTCTTTTCAAAAATTGATAATTCGTCCGATATTATTTTTGGTGTGTTCATTAATAATGAGCGGCAAATTACTATTTTGCGCATATTCTTTTTGCAAGCATCGAATTTTAAATTTTAAGTGTCTACATCGCTTTAAGTTCATTAATTATCTCATTTACAGGAAAAAAATTTGGTTTTTAGTCACCATTCGATATTTTTGCACATAATCTTT
>DATHPY010000171.1:0-7943 GCA_035483315.1 Puia sp.
CAACGCGCGCCACGGCACATAAATAAACACTACTTTTACCATTGATAAAACCCTTATGACTATGAGTCTTGAAGATGACATCAACCAGCGAAAATTTCGCAACGAACATCAAAAAGCAGCCATCAATCTTATTTATACTTCCAGTTGGTTGAACGAGCAGATGAAATCTTTCTTTGATAACTATGACATCACCGCACAACAGTTTAATATTTTAAGAATATTGCGGGGCGCAGGTGAGCCGTTATCCACCATGCAAATACGCGAACGCATGCTCGACAAAATGAGTGATACCAGCCGTATCGTTGACAGACTCGTAAAAAAAGAAATGGTAAAAAAAAATATCCGCAAAACAGACAGGCGGCTTGTTGATGTTACTATTACTGAAAAAGGCAAAGAACTGTTGGCAGAACTTGATTCTAAAGACGCAGAAATGGATGCTATTCTTCACGGACTTGATGAAACCGATGTAAAACAGATCAACCAGCTGCTTGATAAAATGCGCAGGTCATCATAAAATCTTATTTCATATTTTTCGTTTGATAGATATTAATAAACTATGCATGAATAAATTTCTTTTTTGGTTTCTTCTTTCTTTTTTTCTTTTTCAAATTTCTTTTTCACAAACCAAATATGAATTTCGCGCGGTGTGGATAGCTACTGTTGATAATATTGATTGGCCCACAAAAGGAAATTATAATACCGACAGTCAAAAAGTGGAGTTTATAAAAATGCTTGATACATTTAAAAGTATCGGCATTAATGCAGTGATCGCACAAATTCGCCCAGCGGCTGATGCATTTTACCCCTCACAATACGAGCCGTGGAGCGAATGGCTCACCGGCAAACAGGGACAACAGCCTTTTCCTTATTATGATCCATTGCAATTTATGATTGATGAAGTGCATAAACGCGGAATGGAATTTCATGCATGGTGCAATCCTTATCGTGCGGTTTTTAAGATTGGTCAATCAACAACTGCTGCATCGCATATTACACGTATACATCCGGAATGGTTTTTAAATTATGGAGATACAAAATATTTTGATCCAGGAAATAAAGAAGTGCAGCAATATGTAACGGCCGTAATTACGGATATAGTTCAACGTTATGATATTGATGCTATTCATTTTGATGATTATTTTTATCCATACAGAATTTCCGGAAGAGAATTCCCTGACGATGCTTCTTATAAAGAATATGGAAACAACATGACCAAAGATGATTGGCGGAGAAGCAATGTGGATTCAATTATTCTGATGCTTTCTAAAACCATCAAACAACAAAAAAAATTTTGCAAGTTTGGAATAAGCCCATTTGGCGTTTGGAGAAACAGCAGTAAAGATTCAGCAGGTAGCGCAACAAGAGCGGGACAAACAAATTATGATGATCTGTATGCGGATGTTTTATTATGGTTGAAAAATGGATGGATTGATTATGTGGCTCCGCAATTATACTGGGAGTTTGGGCAGCGCGCCGCGCCGTATGAAATATTGCTCGATTGGTGGGGCAAACATACATACGGTCGTCAATGTTACATCGGACTTGGTTTTTATAAAGGAGGCAGCAATTCCGTATGGAGAGATAAAACATTATTGCCGCGCCAAATTGATGCGCTGCGCAATACACCGAATATACAGGGGATGATTTTTTTTAGTGGAAAATCAGTAATGAATGATCTTAATGGATGGAGTGATAGCTTGCGAAATGATTACTTTAAAATGCCGGCTGCTGTGCCTTTGATGCCGTGGATTGATAGTTCAAAAACGAAATGATCTCAGTTATTTATTTTTCCCTTCCAGCATATTGCAATACTCAAGCGAACCCAATCTGAATTTTAGCGGAACATGTGTTGATCTTTCGAATTGCCATTCTTTCTGACAAAAAAAAGACAATGATTGTGGGTTAAAAGCTTCTATTCTCATTTGAAACAGAAAGTCTGATGACAAAGGTTCTTTAAAAGAATTAAACTTTATTAATTCAGGCGTTTTTTGAAAACTCAAGACGCTAAATTTGGTTGCAAGAATATCTTTCTTACCCGCAATAGCAAATTCCGTTGAACGATTTTGCGATCTAAGAGTGCCCCAAAAAACTATAAATAATAGCGCAACAATAAAAGTTCTTTTTCGTTGCATACACTTTGTTTTCTTTTACTGTAAATTTAGGCCTGATTTTTGTAGATAAGAGCGATTTTTAAAAAATTTTAAAAATCGGGCAAAACCCCCGAATTATGGCATTAAGTCAATCGTTACAGCAAAAGCTATTACAGAAACTCTCTCCCCAACAAATTCAATTGATGAAGTTGCTGCAGGTGCCTACAGCAAATTTAGAAGAGCGCATCAAAGAAGAATTGGAAGAAAATCCCGCGCTTGAAGAAAGCCAGGATGATAACACTCCCGAAAATGCAGATGATATTCAGGAAGATTTTGAAAGCAGCGAAGAAGAATTTGAAACTGAGAACGGTGAAGATTACGATAGTGTTGATATCAGCGATTACGTGAATGAATTTGATGATGATGTTGCAGATTACAAACTACGCGATGAAAATTATCCGGAAGCAGAAGAACAGAAAACACTTCCCTATAAAATCGAAACTTCATTTCATGAACAATTGCTTACACAATTGGGCATGATGGTTCTTAACGACAGAGATATGCGCATTGCCGAACAGATCGTTGGCAGTATTGATGATGATGGTTATTTGCGCAGGGAAATTTCTTCAATTGTTGATGATCTTGCTTTTCGCCAGAACATTGATGCGTCGGAAACCGAAGTTATGGAGATGATAAAAAAGATCCAGCAATTCGATCCGCCCGGTGTTGCTGCAAGAGATCTGCAGGAATGTTTGCTTCTTCAATTGCAACGCAGAAAAAGTACAAGCAAGGGTTCTGGTCTTGATATGGCTATTGACGTGCTTACAAATTATTTTGATGAGTTTACAAAAAAGCATTACGATAAAATTCAACGCGGATTAAATATAACTGATGAGCAATTTAAAGAAGTGATCAACCAGATCATTAAATTAAATCCAAAACCTGGCGGTAATATCGGCGAAGTGAATAAAGCAGAAAGTTATGTGGTTCCGGATTTTTTTATTTTTAATAATGCGGGCAAACTTGAACTGACGCTCAATATGAAAAATGCACCCGACCTGCGCATCAGCGGCGGATACAAGGACATGCTGAAAGAATACGAAAGAGGCAGCAAAAAAGACAAACGCCAAAAAGAAGCGGTTCTTTTCATCAAACAAAAAATTGACGCGGCAAAATGGTTTATTGATGCAATTAAACAACGGCAACAAACTTTGTTTAATACCATGCACACCATTATGGATTATCAAAAAGAATTTTTTTTGACAGGCGATGAAACAACGCTGCGGCCAATGATCTTAAAAGATATTGCCGAAAGAACTGCATTGGATATTTCCACGGTGAGCCGCGTTGCGAACAGCAAATTTGTGCAAACAGAATTTGGAACTTACAGGTTGAAATTTTTCTTCAGTGAATCGCTAAGTACAGAAAGTGGTGAAGAAGTTTCTACGCGCGAAGTGAAAAAAATATTAAGCGATCTGATCGGTGATGAAAGTAAAAAGAAACCGCTCAGCGATGAACGCCTTACAGAATTACTTCAGGAAAAAGGTTATAATATTGCACGCAGAACAGTGGCGAAATACAGAGAACAATTGAATATTCCTGTTGCGAGATTAAGAAAAGAAATTTAGTGAAACTCTTTTCTATCTATGTTCTTCTGTGCAATCTGAGGCAAAAAAATTAAGTGAGTTTATAATTTTTCAATGAACAAAAATCTTTCGCCTGTTGCAGGCAATCAATCATTTTTCATCCGTTTTTTTGCAAATTTTTTTTCTTACGTTTTTCATCCTGTATTTATTGCAAGTTATGTAATGGCATTTTTGCTTTTTGTTCATCCTTATGTTTATAACGGATTTGAACAATGGAAAAAATCTCAACAATTACTTTCTGTCATTTTAGATACAGCATTCTTTCCTATTTTTTGTGTATTTCTATTATGGAAATTGAAATTGTTCACCCAATCCATGCAATTAAAAACTGCTAAGGAACGCATCATTCCATATTTGCTGGTAATGATCTTTTATTTCTGGATGTGGCATGTTTTTAATAATCGTGAAGTTCCACCAATCACTGTTCATTTTTTTCTTGGTTCATTCCTTGCAATATGCGGCGCATGGTTCAGCAATATTTATTTTAAAATCAGCATGCACTCTGTTGCAGTTGGTGGCTTAATGATGTTTGCATTACTGTTTTCTTTTCACGATAACTATGCGTCAGGTTTATATATCGGAATTGCTTTTTTAATCACAGGAATTGTTTGCACTTCGCGTTTTATTGTTTCCGATCATACTCCTTTCGAAATTTATAGTGGATTATTTATTGGCATGCTTGCTCAATTTATTGCGTGGCAATTTTAATTTCCCCTTTAAGGGTTAGGGGCAAAAGAAAAGCCCAATCATAGGGTACGAATCCTATATTGAGCATTTTCGCCTTCGAACCATCTAAAGTACACGTCCACGCTAGCTGTTAAGTATCTTCGATTTTACCAGGTATTTTTTTGTAGGATGATAAATAAATAAACAAGAACCTTCTTTTATAGTATCTATTAGTCCTTCAACTTCATTGGATGGAACTGCCGGACAACCAAAACTTCTTCCATTAAATTTATTCATGTTAAGAAAATCCGAACCAACATAATCCGAACCATGAATAACAATTCCGCGTCTGTCTGCTTTATCATTAAATCCTTTTTCTACACCACGAATTTTTAATGAAATTCCATTATCTCCATTGTATACTTCTTGGGTTACATAAAACCCCAAACTGCTTTTATGCGAATTCATGCGATTAGAAAAAGATTTCGCAAATTCGTCGCCGGTTTTTCTACCGTGCGCTACATAAGTATTTATAAGAATAGTTTTTTCCCCCAGGTCAATTACATACAAACGTTTATTACGTGATGACTGACTGAAATCGCAAACAGTAAGAATATTTTCATTGCTCAGTAAATGATGATTGAGCAAATAGGTGTAACCGGTAAATGCATATTCAAAAGCTTTTTTAGAAAGACCTGCATCCTGCAAATTAATTTGCTCATATAATTCGCATGCTTCTTCTGCAAGCAAAGCTTTGCGCGCTTTGATGCGCGAATCTTTGTTGCTGTGATTAATTGTTCTGTTATTTCTTTTTGTAATTGTTCCGGCTTGTAGCGAAGTATTAAGTGATAACGACACCAAAAAAATCAGAAGTACGGAATAAAAAAATTTGTTCATTTCTGTTGCGATTTTCTTTTGAGATTTACAAACGTAGTCGGCGTTAAAAATATTATTGAAAAATTACATTAACAAGTTTATTAATAGACTTTTTTTATTGCGTAAAATTATCTTTTTTCAAATTTTCAGCGTTAGTACTTAGTGTTTTTACGAAAATTTTAAGTTATTCCGGATTGTTGAGTTTATTCTTGTTTACACTGAATTCGCTCGCGTAAATTTTTATAAGAAGAATAAACAGTGAAATAAGAATCGGTCCGAAAATTAAACCAATGAACCCGAATAAATTAATGCCGATAATAACACCAAATGCTGTTATCAAAGGATGAACATCGCCAATTTTTTTTTGCAACCAGAAACGAAAAAAACTATCAACGGTGCTGATAACTCCAAATCCGTAAGCGAGCATAATAACACCTTTCAAACTCATTCCGTTTGCAAAAAAAAGTATTGCTATCGGAACGTAGGCAAGCGTAGCGCCAACAACAGGTATCATTGACGCAATGCATGTAACAACAAACCAAAACAAAGGTTCATTAACGCCCAACACAATATATCCGATCAGTCCAATCAACCCCTGTAACAATGCTATTAACGGAATACCAATTGCATTTGAATAAACGAGACTGTTTGTTTCCCGGCGTAACAATAAAACATTTTCATCTTTTAACGGGATCCATTCGTGAAAAGCAGCTTCCATTTTTCTTCCATCAATAAGCATGAAATATAAAATGAAATACATGATGGCTATTGTAGTAATGCTGTTGAATGTAGCGCCGAGAATTCGCGGCAACGTTGCCGTCCCCCAGCTTGTGAGCTGATCAATATTTTTTTGAGAAAATATTTCGACGTTATATTTTACTTCATATTTATTAATGAACTGTTCAATTGCATTCAGCACTGATGACGTGTGCTGTAGCGCGAAATTAATTTTTGACGACATCATGTTTATGAGCAGCGCGATGGGAAGTAGAATAATGATGAATGAAAGCAACATTAATAATGCGGCAGCCCATGTTCGTTTCCATTTGTATCTGCCTGTTAAAATGTACATCCATTTTTTTAGCAGAACGAACATGGTGTAAGCGCCGAGCAAAGCCGGAATAAAAGATTCTAATTGAAAAAATAAAACGACGCCCAATAATAAAATTATTATCAGCAAGAGCACCTGCCTTATTGCATTATTGGAAATAGAGCTCATTAAATTGTAAAATGAAATACTAATGTAAGTGTAAAAATTAAAATTTTAGAATCAATAGTGATTTATGATCTTAAGACTAAAGTTTATTGCAACTGTACAAGAGTCCGCCAGTTGGCGGAAGAATGCTGAATAGCGATATACTGTCGGGTACACAAAAGTAAACCCGGCAAAAACAACTATTACATATTAATAAAAAGGGGAAATATTATTTTAAAGAATTAGCGATAATGCCCATCAAAACGAAGATGGCTATGCCTGCTAATAGGATCGTGGCTTGAACTTTTTTGTTCATAAAGGTGTTTTTTAAAGGGTTACGGAAACGGTTAAACGGATTAAAATAACGATGGTTAATATAACGGCTAATCAGGGAAAAAATTGTTAAAAAGAAGAAAGCCCCGCCAATGAATAGCAAGGCTTTGCCTCGTTTATAATCTAAGATAAATTAAGCAATAAATTTATTGGTATTAATTACATGAGTTATCAATTGTTATCCACAATTGGAGCGATGAAACAGCCGCTAAATTTGGTGAAACACCGGACAGAAAAAGAGTCTTTTTTCAACGAGAAACAGGGTAACATTTTTGTAAAAAACTAACGTATAAGTATAACCGAAATGGCTGTTTTTGGCTAATTTCCCTATGAAACCGATTTCCTTAATATTTGTTATAATCACATTTGGGTAGAAGAATAATTTGTAGAATTGTGAAACATATGTATTTTAGGAATGTAAATCATCAATTTTTCTAACCTTTTAAATTAAAAAGAACATGGCTAAATCTGCTAAAAAAGCTGCTCCAAAGAAAAAAGCCGCTCCAAAGAAAAAAGCTGCCCCGAAGAAAAAAGCTGCGCGTAAACCAAATGCAGCATTCATGATTCCTTTAACTCCAAGTGCATCACTTGCTGAAGTTGTAGGATCAAAGCCGCTTCCGCGCACACAGATCATTAAAAAAATATGGGATTATATTAAGAAGAACGGATTACAAGACAGTAAAAACAGACGCATGATCAATGCTGATGATAAACTGAAAGTTGTATTCGGCGGAAAAAAACAAGTTTCAATGTTTGAGCTTGCTAAAATTGTGAGCGGTCACGTAAAATAATAAGTAGAGCTTAAATTCCCAGATTAACCTGCGCGATATAATTAAGCTCTGTCCACTTTACCCAGGAAAGAGTTTGGAATTTATTTTTCCAATCTCTTCCTGCCCGGTGGGAATTTTTATGAGCATATATTTTGCAGAGGATAAATATTGATCAGGTTTTACAATTTCAATTCTCCCCAACCTTTTCTGTATTCTCTTTTTATAAATTGATTTGCGGGTTCAAAATTTGTTATGCGCATATCTTCTCCGTCCCATTTATAAGAAAGATATCTTCCCGGGTATTCATTTTTTATTTTTAGATTGAAACAGCGCAGTAATAAATTTCCCATCAACACTGTTTCAGTAA
>DATHPY010000172.1:0-5079 GCA_035483315.1 Puia sp.
TGATGAAATTAATAATGTTGAAAATATTCTGCAAAAATTAATGGCATTTCAAATTGCCATTCCAAGCTGGGCGCTTGGTTCGGGCGGAACGCGGTTTGGTCGTTTCAGTATTGGTGGTGAGCCACGCGATCTTGAAGAAAAAATTGAGGACGTTGGTTTATTGCATGCACTCAACAGTTCAAGCAGCGCTATTTCTTTGCACATTCCCTGGGATATTCCGAAAAATGCAGTGCACATAAAATCGCTTGCTTCGCAATTCGATTTGCAATTCGACGCGATGAATTCGAATACTTTCCAGGATCAGCCAGATCAAAAATTAAGTTACAAATATGGTTCAATGCAGCATGTTGATAAAGCAGTTCGTAAACAAGCTATCGAACATAATATTGAAGTAACAAAATACGGAATTGAACTCGGTTCCAAATCATTAACCGTTTGGCTCAGCGACGGAAGTTGTTTTCCGGGGCAATTAAATTTTCGCATCGCCTTTCAAAATACACTCGAAAGTTTGCAGGAAGTTTATGCAGCATTACCAAGAGATTGGAAAATGTTTGTTGAGTACAAAGCTTTCGAACCCAATTTTTATTCAACAACTGTTGGTGATTGGGGACAATCATTATTATACACTTCCAAACTTGGCGATAAAGCTTTTACTTTAGTTGATCTCGGACATCATTTGCCTAACGCCAATATTGAACAGATCGTTTCTTTATTATTAATGGAAAAAAAACTCGGCGGCTTTCATTTTAACGACAGTAAATATGGCGATGATGATCTCACTGTCGGCAGCATCAAACCCTATCAATTATTTTTAATTTTTAATGAACTGGTTGAAGGAATGGATGCGCGAAATATGGATCATGCAAAAGATCTGGGTTGGATGATAGATGCAAGCCATAATGTAAAAGATCCACTGGAAGATCTATTGCAATCCGTTGAAGCGATCATGATTTCTTATGCGCAGGCTTTGCTAATTGACAGAAAAAAATTAACCGAGGCGCAAAATAATAATGACGTGGTGAGCGCACAGGAAATTTTGCAAGCGGCTTTTCGAACCGATGTTCGTCTGTTAGTTGCCGAAGCAAGAGTAAGAGCCGGCGCGGCTTTGGAGCCATTAGCTGTTTATAGAAACGAAAAAGTAAGAGAGCATTTGATCAGCCAGAGAGGTAGCAAAACGGTTTCTACAGGGCTTTGAATAAGTATGAGCTATGAACTATAAAGTATGGACGCATAAAATTTAATGGATACTTCATAGCTCATAGTTTATACTTTTATTTAATTAGGAATCAGAATGAAAATATCGGTTGTTGCCATATTTGATATCGGGAAAACAAATAAAAAATGTTTTCTTTTTGATGAAGAGTATAAAATTGTTTTTGAAAAAAATGAATGTTTTCCGGAATTAACGGATGAAGATGGCGATGCCTGCGAAGATTTGCAAAAACTAACCAGTTTTATATTCCAATCTCTTGATGAGATTTTTTCAAAAAATGAATTTGATGTCAAAGCCATTAATTTTTCTGCTTATGGCGCAAGCTTTGTTTACATTGATGAAAATGGAAAAACATTAACGCCATTATATAATTACCTGAAAAAATATCCTGCGCAATTACAGAAAAAATTTTATAATGAATACAGAGGCGAAAATGAATTCTCACTGGAAACCGCATCGCCTGTATCGGGAAGTTTAAACTCCGGCATGCAACTCTATCGTATCAAAAATGAAAAGCCTGAAATTTTTTCTCACATAAAATATGCATTGCACTTGCCGCAATACATAAGTTATCTTATTTCCAAAATTCCCCTTTCAGATATTACCAGTATTGGTTGTCATACAAACTTATGGAGTTTTGAAAAGAATCAATATCACGAATGGGTTGAAAAAGAAGATATCGAAAATATTCTTGCACCAATTGTTTCATCGGGCACAATTAATACTGTTAGTTATAAAGAAAAAAATATTGCAGTTGGAGTTGGTTTACATGATAGTTCCGCCGCGCTGATTCCTTATTTAAAATATTTTGATGAACCATTTGTATTACTATCAACCGGAACATGGTGTATCAGTTTAAATCCTTTTAATGATTCGCCATTAACTGCTGAACAATTACAAAATGATTCGCTGTGTTATTTAACACATGAAGGAAAGCAGGTTAAGGCATCGCGGCTTTTTGCAGGTTACGAACATGAGCAACAAACAAAAAAAATTTCTGCTTTTTTTAGTAAGCCGGTAAATTATTATAACACCATAAAATTTAATGAGCCTTTTATTAATCCGGTTTTTTCCGAATATAATTTATCATCGTGTCAGAGTTATGAAGAAGCATATCATCAATTCATGCGTTTTCTCGTAAAAAAACAATTTGATTCTACACAATTAATTTTGGAAGGTTCTCCGGTAAAAAGGATTTTTGTTGATGGTGGCTTCAGTAAAAACGATGTGTATATGAATTTACTTGCCCATATTTTTCCGGGAATGGAGGTTTTCGCAGCTTCGATTCCACAAGCGTCTGCTATTGGCGCTGCGATGATTATTCATAATTCGTGGAATAAAAAGAGGATGCCTGAACGTATCATTGAACTTAAAAAATATGAATAGCCTGAACCGTGATTTGTGAGATTTATATGATTTTTTGAAATAGATAATTCTTCTGAAAAAAATATTTATAAAGTAAAAGTTGGTACAATGAGAAAAAATTTCCTAGTCATCATCGTGCAATTTGTTTCGCTGTTTGTATGCGCTCAGACAAAGGTCACTAACCTGCTCTGCGAAAATCTCATCAATCCCATTGGTATTGATGCCGCTCAACCCGGATTTAGCTGGCAACTTGTTTCCGATAAAAGAAACACCATGCAAACAGCCTATGAAATTCATGCACTTGATGGCAAAAAAACAACCTGGAGTTCAGGAAAAATTTTATCTGATTCATCTGTGCATGTACGTTATAAAGGCGATGCATTGCAACCCGGAAAAAAATATTCATGGCAGGTCAGGGTTTGGGATAATGATGGAAAAGCATCTGCCTGGAGTGCACCCGCATTTTGGCAAATGGGATTATTACAACCATCCGACTGGAACGCCAAATGGATCGAAGCTGCATCAGCAGATACAATCAATAGAATAACCCCATTGCTTCGCAAAGCATTTCACCTTGCCAAAAAAATTCAAAACGCTACCGCATTCATCACGGCACATGGTTTATATGAAGCATGCATCAACGGGAAAAAAATCGGCGATTCTTATTTAACTCCGGGATGGACTTCTTACAACAAACGTTTGCAATATCAAACTTATGATGTCACCGCGCTTTTGCAAAACGGCGCAAACGCAGTGGGAATGATGCTTGGCAACGGATGGTATCGCGGATATCTTGCGTGGGGTGGTAATAAAGACGTGTATGGAAAAAATCTTGGCTTATTGTTTCAATTAGAAATTATCTATGATGATGGAACAAAGGAAACGATCGTATCTGATGATTCCTGGAAATCGTCAACAGGCAATATTCTCTATTCAGAAATATATAACGGAGAAATTAATGACGCGCGAAAAGAAAAAATAAATTGGTGCAATGCGGATTATAGTGATGCAGCCTGGCATGCTGTTATCGTAAAAGATTATGACAAATCTATTTTGGTTGCAACGCAAAATGAACCGGTAAAAAAACATGAAACATTTAAGCCGGTTAATATTCTTGTAACTCCAAAAGGCGAACAGGTTATTGATTTTGGGCAGAATCTTGTCGGTTTTGTTGAGCTAAAAATAAAAGGTAGCGCTGGCGATACAATTATAATTTCTCACGCAGAAGTGCTCGATAAATCCGGAAATTTTTATACGGAAAATTTGCGTGCTGCTAAAGAACAGGATGTTTATATTTTAAAAGGAAATGGAGAAGAATATTTTGAACCGCATTTTACATTCCAGGGATTTCGCTATATAAAAGTGGAAGGCTTTCCCGGAAAATTGTTACCTGAAGATTTTACAGCAGTAGCACTCTATTCGGATATGCAACCGACAGGAAATTTTTCCTGTTCAAATCCTTTGATAAATCAATTGCAGCACAATATTCAGTGGGGACAAAAAGGAAATTTTTTAGATGTACCAACTGATTGCCCGCAACGTGATGAGCGTCTCGGATGGACGGGCGACGCGCAGGTTTTTTCACGCACGGCAACATCTAATATGAACGTTAATAATTTTTTTGCGAAGTGGTTGAAAGATGTTGCGGCAGATCAATTTGCAGATGGAAGTATTCCTTTTGTTATTCCCAATGTACTTGGTCCCGGAGCAGGCGGTTCAACCGGCTGGGCTGATGTTTCTACCATAATTCCCTGGAATGTTTATCTCGCATACGGCGATAAAAAAGTTTTGGAGGATCAATATCCCAGTATGAAACGTTGGGTTAATTACATGACCAGTAAAAGCAAAAACGATTTGTGGAATACAGGATTTCATTTTGGTGACTGGCTTTTTTATCGGCCGGAAGATGATAACGACGGACGTTCGGCGGTGACCGATAAATATTTAATTGCACAATGTTTTTACGCATACTCAACACAGTTAGTAATCAACGCCGCAAAAGTTTTGCATCAAGAAAATGATGTTGCCAGTTACACGGCGCTGCTGCAAAAAATAAAAGATGCATTTGTAAAAGAGTATATGACGCCAAACGGAAGATTAGTTTCGGGAACACAAACTGCGTATGTGCTCGCACTAAATTTTGATATGCTGCCGGAATCATTGCGCGCGCAGGCTGCAAAAAGATTAGCCGAAAATGTAAAAGATTATGGCGATCATTTAACGACCGGATTTTTGGGAACTCCATATCTGTGTCATGTGTTGAGCAGGTTTGGTTATACGGATGTTGCGTATAAATTATTATTGCAACCCACTTATCCATCTTGGTTGTATCCGGTGAAAATGGGTGCCACCACCATTTGGGAAAGATGGGATGGCATCAAAGAAGACAGTACTTTTCAAACACCGGGAATGAATTCTTTCAACCATTATTCTTATGGCGCCATTGGTGATTGGATGTATCGCGTCGTTGCAGGAATTGATACGTACACAGATGCGCCGGG
>DATHPY010000173.1:0-4560 GCA_035483315.1 Puia sp.
TAAGATGTGTACGTTTTATAACAAATACAATTCAAAAACCTGAAAATACTTTTCTTGCCATAATCGCCGGATTTAAAACCAGGAAAAGAATCATTCAATTATTTTTTTTGCAGCTATTAATTTACCTGCCTGTTTTTTTATATGCGCTGATCATTGTTGTAGTTGCTTTCTATAACAAACGCTTTGCAGCAGGATCGTTTGTATTCATTTTTAATTTTGGCATTTGTATAATCAGTGCATTTTGGTATAGTCATGTATTAAGCAACCAGGGGAAAAATTTCACCGGGTTTTTAGACAAAATTTTCAATATTAATATTGGCAAAAGAAATTACGGATTAATGCTGGTAAGATATATTTTCTATCGGCAG
Source organism: Puia sp. (assembly GCA_035483315.1). Taxonomy (GTDB): domain Bacteria; phylum Bacteroidota; class Bacteroidia; order Chitinophagales; family Chitinophagaceae; genus Puia. The sequence goes on from DATHPY010000173.1 coordinate 369, forward strand.
AAAATTATTTTATTTAGTCTGAAATGTTATACCTGCGGAATATTGTATCTCATCATACATAATTTATCAAAAGAAGATTATGATACCAGGTTAGCATTTATTTTGTACAGCTTTGGATTATTTGGTCATGGAATACTGATCTGGCTCACCAGGAATTTTGAAGAAAAGAATTTCATTTCTTTACGGACATTACCTTTATCACGGTCTTATCGTTTCACTCAATATTCGTTATTATATTTCATACTGCTAATTCCGGAATTCGTGACGATAATTTCGCTTGTTCCAAAATATTTGCATGTTGATGATGCAGTTAATATTTCTATATGCAGCTTTTGTATTTTATTACTCTCAAACAGTTTGACCTTTATCACCCGTCTGTCAATAAAAGATTTTCTCAAAATAAGTTTTGCCATATTTTTTGTGATGATCTTTTCAGTATTTACAAACACGCAGATTTGGATCGCGTTGCTGTTTTTCATCAGCGCTGCATTGATATTTGTCAGTCAGTTTTTCAAATATGAAATCAGTTAGAAATTACTGATTGAAATGAAGCAGATACAAAAGTTAAACATAATAATGACTAATATTATTTTTGACATCGCAACTTATTTATTATAATTTTTTAAAAATGATTGTATGAATATAAAAATCTTAATTCTTTTTTATTTGATTGCTGTATATTTCGGCAGCAATGATCTTCAAAAAAAAATAGTAAAAAAATGGAACAAAGACTGACAATTGTTACACTTGGTGTTAGCAATCTGAAGAAATCAACAACATTTTATGAAAATGTCTTCGGATGGAAAAAGACTTCTGCAAGCAATGCAGATATCAGTTTCTTTCATTTAAATGGAATGGAACTGGCGCTGTTTAATAAAACCGAATTGGCAAAAGACGCAAATGTTGATGCTGCCGGAACCGGTTTCAAAGGATTTACGCTTGCTTATAATACAAGAAGCGAAAAAGAAATGGACAGTTTGTTTAACAGTCTTGGATCAAAAGGAATTAAAATAATCAAGCCCCCGCATAAAACTTCCTGGGGCGGTTACAGTGGTTATGTTGCCGACCCCGATGATAATTTATAGGAAATAGCTTACAATCCTTTTTTTAACCTTGATAAAACGGGGGATACGACAGACTAACAGTCATGTATAACCGTTTTAATAAAAGCAGATCATTCGTCAAAGCAAGCACAATTCAAATCAATAGCTTTTAAATAACTTCACCACTTAGCTCATCGAAGTATATTATTTTTTCCTTTAGAAAACGAATTCCTTTTCCTTTGCCGGCATCAATAGTTTGCAATGGTGGTCTTCGTACGATCAGAGTTTGTTTTGCTAAAGAAAAATAGATCAACTGTTCGTTACCCATATTTTCATAAGCGATAACTTCCAATTTACAATCAGGTGTAGAGTTGTCATTTTCTTCACAAATAAAAATATGTTCCGGCCGCACACCAATTTGAATAGACTTGCCAACATAATTTTTAACTGCTGTGGGAATATCATGACCTAAAGGAATGCGACAGTCCGCTGATTCGTGAATAAAATAATATCCGTTCTGATCCTGAATAATTCCTTTTAAAAAATTCATAGCGGGCGATCCGATAAAACCTGCAACAAATTTATTTGCCGGATCATTATATAAATGCAGCGGCGTATTTAGTTGCATCAGTTTGCCTTTATTCAAAACAGCTATCCTGTTTCCCAGCGTCATTGCTTCTGTCTGGTCATGTGTAACGTAAATCATTGTTGCATTAATTTCGCGATGCAACTTTTGTAATTCAATTCGCATCTGGCTTCTGAGTTTTGCATCGAGGTTGCTAAGCGGTTCATCAAAAAGAAAAACTTTAGGTCTCCTGATAATGGCTCTTCCAATCGCTACTCGTTGTCGTTGTCCGCCGGAAAGTGTTTTAGGCTTTCTTTGCAACTCATCTTCTATCTCGAGTAATTGCGCCGTTTGCATTACGCGCGTTTTAATTTCACTCTTGGAAAAATGTTTTAGTTTTAATCCAAACGCCATGTTATCATATACGGTCATGTGCGGATACAATGCATAGTTTTGAAAAACCATTGCGATGTCTCTGTCGCGCGGACTCAGATCATTTATTTTTTTTCCATCAATACTAAGTGTTCCGCTGCCTATTTCTTCCAAACCCGCGATCATTCGGAGAAGTGTTGATTTACCACAACCTGACGGACCAACGATGACCATAAATTCTTTATCACGAACTGTAAAAGAAATATCATCAATAGCTTTTGGTGAAGCATTATTTTTTTTGTTGGGTGAATATGTTTTTGAAAGATGATCAAGAATAACTTCTGCCATAAAATTTCTGTTTATGAACTTTGAATAGAAAAATATTTTTTTGATATTCTCGTAATGCGGCATGCAAGATCAGATTCGCCGGAGACCAGAATAAAATCATCTTCATGCTCAGCAATACCTGTTGTAAAAACAACATCATTTATATATAATTGATGACTGATCACAGAAGTCAATTTTGGATCGGCTTCTAAAACTGGCGATACATCTTCAAGATGTAAAATTTTCAATGGATCTTCTTTATCAAGCAATGCCCAAAAAGTACGATAGATACCGACGTCTCTTTTATTTTCAACACCGTGATATAACATCAGCCAACCATCTGGAGTAAGAACTGGTGGCGTGCCTCCGCCAATTTTTACATTTGATAAAGAAGATCTTCTTGCCCGTAAAAAAACAACATCGGCAGGTTTCCAATGCAATAAGTCCGGCGAAGAAGCTAGATGAATAGCAGCGCCAGGATGATATTCGGATGATGGAGATGAAGCAAAATAACATTCGCCCAATGGTCTTGTTAAAGCATAATAAGTATCATTTATTTTTCCTTCGAACAGCAACATATCTTTATTCTGATGATCGAGCACAATACCGAGACAACGATAATCCAATCCGTTATCAGAAACATAAAGCATGGTTGAATGTCTTTCCGAACTTACACAGCACGTTGTCATATAATAACGGCTATCTATAACCGAAATTCGCGGATCTTCAATTCCATATTCCTGGCTGCTTTTTTGGGGTGAAATTATTTTATCATAATGAATGCGTTTTACAACCGATCCGTCTTCATTTAATTCAACCGGCAATAACCACGATAAAGAAGTTAATCCATACACAGGAAATCCATAAGCGTTTATTTTAAATTTCCTGGGGTCTTGCATATTCACCGCTGATAAAGGCCATTCATCAGTCGTGAATTTATTTTCTTTATCCCATCTTATGCAATGCACTTTATCATTAACAACAGGGTTAGATAATGCTTCTGCAACACGAACCATCATTAATAAATTTCCATTTTGCAAACGACATAACCCGGGATTAAATGCACCTAGTACATAAGTTTTTTCGTGCAAACCGTTTCGCAAAGGAGAACGCGTCAAGTCTGCATCGTCAGGTGTAAAAATTAAAAGATTAGATTTTATAAAATTATTTTTCATCATTTCCCTGCTAATTCTTTTTATATTTATTCATTGCGGTTTTTATAGCAGGATTATTTTCCACTATTTCTAAAGTTAGCAATGCTTCAATGGTTGATTCCGCTCCCGAATTTAAATTCACGGCAGAGGGCGATGAAATTCCATCATAACAAATACCGGTTGTTGTAGAATACATATTCACTGAAGCGGCATTCGCACCTAAGAACCATGCGGCAAGATGCCCGGCCACATCTGCGTATTTTTGTTGCCCTGTTGTTTTGTATGCTTGAGCAGCCGCGAATACCATCGGCTCAATTCCATAAGCGATCTGCGCATAATTTGTGTCAGATAAAATTTGAATAGCTCCTGCGCTGCTATCAATAGAAAACGAAACCTGGAAACCATTCTGCAATAACCACGGATAAAAATCATCTACCTCTGCCATTGCATCGGTTACATATTGCGGTGTATTTAAAAAACTTCCCGCCTGCATTAATGCGTAAGCCTGCAAATTTCCATAAGCATGCCATGTATTTTCCCAACTTAAAAAAGCGTTGTATGGAAAATGCGTTGTATCTCCTTTTTGCATCAGCACAATACCATCGGCGAGTTTTTTTATATAGGTTGAAATGGCAGCGTCAGTTGTAGTTGTACAATAATTTATCAAGGCAAGAATAAGTGTGGAAGATTGATCGGTACCACTTCCCGCCGGCAACCATTGAGGAATAGTA
>DATHPY010000174.1:0-5769 GCA_035483315.1 Puia sp.
ATCTCTTTTTGGATCCAGGTTGTTACAAAAACGCCACAATGCTGTTGGTAAATCGTTTGCATCAACAGTGTGTTCTACATATAAAATCATTTTTATCGTAGCCACAGATTCGCAGATTTTGTTGTGCAATTCTTTAATGTGACCAACTCTATTTTTTTTGACGGAAATAATCAAACACGGAATTTCATTTCTTAATAAATTAATATTCACTTCATTTATTTCTGAAAAAATTTCTTTTAATTTATCAGCAATTCCAACATCTGGCATTTGACTTCCGACATCTGACATTTCATCAATTTCTTCATCAAACTTTTTTGTTCCATCAATGCACATCTTTCCGCCAAATCCTAATTTACTGCAACTGTGATCAAGCACATCCATCGGACCTTGTGAGAAAAAAATATCAGTAGCAGGATTTAAATTTTCAAAAACATATTTAGCTAATTGCAAATAGTCAGTAATTTTTACATGCTCATCTGTCATCACTAAAATTTTATTGAACATCATTTGTCCTGCGCCCCACATTGCGTTCATTACTTTTTGTGCCTGTCCTGTATAATCTTTATGAATCTGCGCAATCACTAAATTATGAAACACGCCTTCAACCGGCATTTCCATATCAATAATTTCCGGAACTAAAGTCATTTTTATAGGAGCAAGAAATATTCTTTCCGTTGCTTTTCCTAACCATGCATCTTCCTGCGGCGGAATACCAACAATAGTTGCGGGATAAACCGGGTTCTTACGGTGACTAATACACGTAATATGAAATCGCGGATACCAATCCGGCAATGAATAATAACCGGTGTGATCTCCAAACGGACCTTCCCAAATCAATTCATCGTTAGGATCAACATAACCTTCAATAATAAAATCAGCGTCGGAAGGAACTTCAATTTCCGGTTGCGTGATACATTTAACCAATTCAACTTTTTGTTTTCGCAAAAAACCAGCGAGCATATATTCATCAACATTTTCCGGCAATGGCGCTGTTGCGCAATATGCATAAACCGGGTCGCCGCCCAATGCAACGGCAACAGGCATTTTCTTATTTGATTTTTTGTATTCGGAAAAATGTTTTGCGCTCACCTTATGTTTGTGCCAATGCATTCCGGTTAATGTCGGACCAAAAATTTGCATTCGATACATGCCAACATTTCTGATTCCATTATTCGGATCTTTTGTATGAATAACAGGCAGCGTTACAAACGGTCCGCCATCTTTTGGCCAACAAGTGATGACAGGAAGTTTGGTGATATCGGGATTTGTAAAAATTATTTCCTGGCATTCTCCCCTGCCGCTTTTTACTTTTGGCATCCAACCAGCAAACTGATTTAGTTTTGGAAGAAGTTTCAGTTTATCAATTATTCCTTCTTTCGGAGATGATAATAATTTAAAAAGATTTTCGATTTCTTTTGCAACATCATCAAGGCGATTAACACCAAGCGCCATACACATACGTTTTTCGCTGCCATAAGCATTCATCAAAACCGGAAAATCGTAACCAGTATTTTCAAACAGTAATGCTTTATTTTGATGGGATGATTTGCTTACTCTGTCTGTTATCTCCGCCATTTCCAAATGCGGATCTACATAAGTTTTGATACGCAATAATTCTTTTTCAGTTTCTAACCTGCTGATAAATTCGTGGAGATTGCGATAGCTCATGTTTCAATTTAATATTGAATATTTAATATTCACGAAACTGCGTCAATATTAAATATTACATCTACAATATTAAATAAAATAGGTTCAATAAACTTTCTTGGGACAATCAAGGCGACTCTTGCCATATCTTTCAGAGCCTTCACCATTATAACCATCGCCAAAGCTGATGCTCACGCGGATGCCGGAAAAATAATACCAGTCGTTATATTTTGAATTGCCGCGCAGTGTGCCGCCGGCTGGATAAGGAGCTCCATTTTTTATTTCATTACCACGATAAGCCATTTCCACAGCAACGGGTCCTTTATCGCTAAGCAATGTTGCTTCATCAACATAACGCTTGCTCACGTCATCCAGATAATCTGTAAATAGTTTACGGAAACTGATTTCGTATGATAATGTAACGTTGCTTGTAACACGTAATTTAATACCCGCGCCAAAAGGAATAGCAAGTTGTGTAAGACTGTATTCTTTATTGCCCGGGTATTGCGGCAATCCTTCGCCTTCGGTACTCAAGGGACGCAGATAAATTTTATTGCCGAGTGTGTCGTAAGCAAAAGGATTAAAATGAAAAATGGCTAAACCTGCAAACACATAAGGAGTGAATTTGTGTTCGTTAAGATCCAAAATGTTATACTCCCCCATTACATTCCATTCAAAGATTTTTGTCTGAAAACTCAAGTTGCGGAATTGCAGATCTGCTTTATTAAATTTATCTGCCGCGCCGACATGACCAATATTAAATCCGGAAAGTAAAGAAAAATGAGTGGTAAGATCGTACTGACCACCGATGCCAAAAGCTCCGTAAGATTGGTCAAGCGTGAACCTTTTACTTTGAAGATCACCGGAATAATTTGAAAAACCACCAAACAGATTAAGATGAAACTGTGCCTGCAAACCGAATGGAATGAGCAAAACAATTACAAAAATTTTCTTCATGAGTATTATTATACGATTAAATGAGGGGCACAATCAACAATAACTTTAATGACCTGGAACAAAGAAAATATCAATCACTAATACGCAAGTATTGCGCCAAAAGTTGTGTTGATAATTCAATAAAAGTTAAAACTTTGCGAGTTGGTGGAAAAATCTTTCTTTGATGCATTGTTAAATGGTTTAATTGTTCAATTGCTGAATTGTTTTATGCTGTCAAACTTTGCTCCTTTGCGACTTTGCTGGAAAAATTCTTCTTCAGTATAGGAATTTTTCGAAACACGGTAAAATAATTATTAAAGTTTGCTGCATAAAAACCGTCCATCAATAAATTAATTCTTTAAGCAGCAAAATCGTTTATTTATCGCTCATTAAAAAGAGCAGCGGAATAAGTGTCATTTAAACAGGTAAATTTTAAATTTTCCAAATATTTTTTTGTTTTAAATAAAAACTGTCTAAATTACATTTAATTTTTAGGCCGCATTTAGAAGTGTCAAAAATACATTTATTATTTTTCGCAGAAGAATCAGGTCTTAAAAGCAGAACTTTATCCAGGTTGAAATGAAATGATAAACGACCTGTTTTATTAATCTAACGCGCTTATACAATGAAAAGAATTAACCAAACAAAACTGCGTGGATATTTTATATCCATCGTTTGCATGTTTCTTCTGCTGTTGATCAGCAACTATTCATGGTCACAAAATTCCCGAACAATTATCGGAGTCGTAAAAGATGCCAAAGGAGCGCCGTTAAATGGCGCGAGTGTTGTACAAAAGGGCACCGCTAACGGAACGGCAACAAATGCTGATGGGAAATATTCTCTGTCCGTATCCGGCAATAACCCTGTACTTGTAATTTCCTATGCGGGATATCAAAACAAAGAAATTGCCGTAAAAAATCTTACAACCATTGATGTGGAACTTGCCGAAGCAAACGCAAATCTCAGTGAGGTTATTGTTACAGGGTATAGTAAACAATCAAAGAGAGATGTTACAGGTGCAGCTTCGACTATTTCTGCAGATGTGATTAACAAATCGCCTGTCAGTGATGTTACGGGAGTGTTAGAAGGCAGGGTCGCAGGAGTCAGTGTTGATGAACAGGGCGGTCCAGGTGCTCCGCAGGTAGTTCGATTGCGGGGTGTAGGTACCCTGGGTAATAATGATCCTCTTTATGTAATTGATGGAGTACAAATCAGGCTTGGAGCAAATACCGATGAAGGTAGCCAGAATATTTCAGCATTAATAAATCCCAACGACATTGAAAGTATAAGCGTTTTAAAAGATCCTTCGCTAACAGGATTGTATGGGGCTGAAGGAGCAAACGGGGTAATAGTTATTACTACAAAAAGTGGAAAACTGGGCGCTCCAAAATTAGAATATAACACGTACGTAAGTTCTCAAAGCGCGACAAAATTACCTTCAACTATTTCTCCGCAACAATATGCAAATGCATTATATCAATCTTATTTTAATTCATCTCCTTCACAAAACCCTGCCCTTACTAACCTAAGCAATTATTTTGGCACTGGATCAACACCGGTTTTACCTGACTATTTTATTGAATCACCTTCATTGAATAACGGAAAAGGAATCGGAGTTGCAGCCGGCGATCCCAGAGCTAATCCTTCTTTATATGATTTGAACAGCTACAGGATTTTGCAAGTGAATAAAACCGGTACAAACTGGTTTAAACAAATGTTCCGAACTTCTTTTTCACAAAACCATCAACTAACATTAAGTGGCGCTACTGACAAAAGTAATTACATGCTTGGATTTAATTACTTTGACGATAATGGAATTATATTAGGCACTTTTTTTAAAAGAATTTCCATTCGCGTTAATACCGATTTTAAAGTTAAGCCATGGCTTAGAGTAGGTGAAAATTTTCAATTTGCTTACGGATCAGGAAACACTGCCGCTTATGGGCATGCTCAGAGTGGTAGTCCTGTGGCTCAACTTTATTCCCTTTCACCTCTTATGCCAACTCATGATATAGCAGGAAACCTTTCAGGAACAAATAATGGCGGAACATTTTTTGGAAATGGTGTAGGAAATCCTCTTGTCAATCCTTTGATTTATGCTCCAAATAGTCAGAGTTATAATGAGGCTGCAATTGGCTCTGCCTACGTGGATGTAGAACCTATTAAAGGGTTGATTTTTGAATCTAAAATAGGCGCTCAATTTGTTCCATATCAATATAAATATTTTTACCCTAATGTTGTTCAACAAGCATTTAATTTAGGCACTAATCAAATAAACGAGGGTTCTGGATATTCAACAGATTGGCGTTGGACAAATAAAATTTCTTATTCCACCACGATAAATGGTATTCATAAAATAGCAGCTTTTATAGTTTATGAAGCTCATCAATATAGTACGAGATCTATTGGAGGCTCACAAAACACGCTATTGTATGATATACCAGGCTATCAGTATCTTGGAAATGGAACAGCAAATACAACCGTAAGTGGTGGCGGAGACAAACAAGCTGACATTTCGGAATTAGGAAATATCACTTATTCTTTGTTAGATAAATATTTACTAACGGGAACTCTTCGTCATGATGGTTCATCAAAATTTGGTACGCTTAGTCAATATGGTACTTTTCCATCCGGAAGTGTAGGATGGCGGATATCCAAAGAGAAATTTATGGATAATGTTAGATGGGTTAATGATCTGAAATTAAGAGCATCCTATGGAAAAATTGGAAATAATGCAATTGCTTCATCACAATTTGAAGATATATACAGCACTTATGCAGCCAATGGAGGATATGATCTAAATGGAACTAATACTTCAGTTCTTCAGGGAATATATCCTGCTAATTTTGGAGACCCATTCATTCATTGGGAAACAAATATCACAACAAATCTTGGGTTTGATGCTGCTCTTTTCAATAATAAATTTACCATTGGTTTTAACTGGTTCAACAGGAAATCGAAAGACCTGTTATATCCGCGGCCTCCTGTTGGAACGCAGGGTGGTGCAGCGCCTCCGACTGTCAATATAATGAGCATAACAAATAAAGGGGAAGAATTAGAATTAGGTTACAACGACCACATTGGACAAGTAGGGTATAACATAAATTTTAATATATCTACTTACCGCAGCAATGTGGATTATATAGATGGAAATCCCGGAACACAAATATTCGGGCCTCCCGGTGG
>DATHPY010000175.1:0-5269 GCA_035483315.1 Puia sp.
ACCGGATCATCTTCCATACGAATAGGCATAAGATTTATGTTTTAAGGTTTTAAAACACGAATTACACTAATTTATACGAATTTTCGCTAAACTAATTTCGGTTAAACATTAGCGTTATAGATTTTAATTTTTTTGGCTACAGGCATTTGCCCATTCTTCTGCATCGTTGCGTCGCACTCTTGTACTTTTGATTCTTTATTCAGCTCTGGCTCACAAATTCTAAACCTCAAATTCTAAAATCATTCCACGACCTGAAGGTCGCGGCTATTCGAAACATTCATTGTCTTCTCAATCCTATTAATCCTCCAAAATCCTGGTTCAGACAATTACCAAATTCCTCAAAATATCATCGAATGTTTCTCTTTTTCTGATCACCTGCGCTTTCCCGTCTTTTACCAAAACTTCGGCCGGGCGTAACCGTGAGTTAAAGTTGGATGACATCTCAAATCCGTAAGCGCCCGCATTATAAAAAACAAGATAATTTCCTTCGCGCACTTCTTTAATATTTCTGTCCCACGCAAAAGTATCCGTTTCACAAATATTTCCTACAACAGAATATTTTTTTTCAAAGCCGTCTGGGTTGTTGATATTTTCTATACGATGATACGCATCATAAAACATCGGCCTTATTAAATGATTAAAACCACTATCAACACTTACAAAAGTTGCCGATGAAGTTTCTTTTATCACATTCACTTTCGTAATAAAATAACCACATTCACTCACAAAAAACTTTCCCGGTTCAAACCAAACTTGCAATGGTTTTCCATTTGGGTTTGGATGATTGGCAAATGCTTCACTAACTTTTTGTGCGAGTAAATTAATATCTGTTTCACCATCGCCTTCTTTGTATGGAACTTTAAACCCGCCGCCAAGATCAATAAATTCAAGTTCATGAAAATGCGGAATAACATCAAACAACACTTCAATTCCTTTTACAAAAATATCAACATCTTTTATATCACTACCGGTATGAATGTGCAGATCGTTTACAAAAATATTATGTTGTTTAACTATTGCGAGAACTTTATCTACCTGGTCAACAGGAATTCCGAATTTACTTTTATCGTGACCCGTGGAAATTTTTATATGTCCGCCAGCCAAAATATTCGGGCGCAAACGAATGCCGACAGGATAAGAATGACCGAATTTTTTTCCAAATTTTTCAAGATTGGAAAGACTGTCAATATTAATGATCACGCCAAGACTTTGCGCTTCTTCAATTTCACTAAAATTAATTCCGTTGGAAGTGTACAAAATTTCTTTTGGTAAAAAACCTGCATGCAATGCAAGCTTCACTTCAAATATGGAACTGCAGTCAACGCTCGCTCCCAGTGATCTGATATATTTTAAAATGTTTACGTTGGTCAACGCTTTGCACGCATAAAAAAAACGCGTGTTGGTTCTTGCAAATGCAGTTTTTAATTTGTTGTACTGTTCTTTTATTTTTTCCGCATGATAAACGTACAACGGCGTTCCAAACTCGTTTGCTAATTGAATCAAATATGAAGAATCAAGTTGTTCCGGCATAGTTCGCGAATATACTTAAGAGAAAATTAAAAATAAGAAATGGGGAATGAGAAAGTGAGGTTTTTTCACGCAGAGACGCGGGGAAGGCAGAGAATATTTTTCGATTTTTAAGCTCGGCTCACTCAGCGCCTCTGCGTCAAATATTTTTATTCTTTAACATCATTGTTCTCCACCAATTCACCGCTTTCACTTATTATCAGTGGAGTTTCTTCTTTATCGCCTTCATCAACATGTGAGTTCATCATAGTCGGCGGAACAAGATTATCAACAAAAATTTCTTTCAACTTCGGCAGATCTTCAGCAGAATTAATTCCAAAATAATCCATAAAAGTTCTGGACACATTATATATTAACGGCTTGCCGGGAAGGTCTTCGTTTCTTCCGGAAATAATTATTAATTCTTTTTCTAAAAGTTTTTGAATGGAATAATCGCAATTCACTCCGCGGATAGATTCAATTTCACTTTTTGTGACCGGCTGTTTATATGCAATAATGGCGAGGGTTTCCAAAGCCGCGTTCGACAATCGTTTCAAAAATTTTTCTCCGTTAAGCTGCGCGATCGTTTTATAATATTCTTTCTTGGTAAGAAATTGTAAACCGCCGCCGCTTTGTCTTACTTCAAACGGATAAAATTCAGTTTTATATTTTTCAACGATTCCGTCAATAGCGCTTTGGATCTGATCAAGAGTAAACTTCTCATCCATAAAACCAAAAGCGTTATTGATAAGCTCAGTGAGTTCCATTGGAGTCAATGGTTTATCACTTGCAAAGATAAGTGCTTCAATATGTGGAATGATCTCAGAAATTTCCATAGTAAATAACGTTTGTTGATGACCGTTAGTCGAACTCGGCCAATGGTCAACCGCCAACAATTCTATCCTTGTAATGCTGCTGCGCCACTAACTATTTCCGTTAACTCAGTTGTAATGGCTGCCTGGCGTGCGCGATTATATGAAAGACGCAACGAGCGCAATAATTCACTCGCATTATCAGTTGCTTTATCCATTGCCGTCATTCGTGCGCCGTGTTCCGAAGCGCTGGAATCAAGCACTGCTTTATATAATTGTGTGTTCAAAATTTTCGGCATCAATTCAGTCACCAATTCTTCGCGCGATGGTTCAAAAATAAAATCACTTTTTTTAGCGCCTGTTTTTTTCGGCGACTTCGGAATTGGCAAAAAACGTTCAACAGTAAAAATTTGCGTAGCAGCATTTTTAAATTCGCTGTACACAACTTCCACCACGTCAAAATCTTTAATTTCAAAAGCCTTAACGGCGTCCTGCGCACAAGCCTGAACACTTTCAAAATTCAGGTGAGTGAAAATGTCGCGGTAAGTTTCGCTGACCTTAAAATTATTTTTCAAAAAATGTTCGTAACCTTTTTTACCAATAGCCCAAATAGACACATTTCCTTTTGCAAATTGTGCCGAATATTTTTCTTTGATCGTTAGTTTGGCAAGTTTAATAAGATTAGCGTTGTAAGCTCCGCACAAAGATCTGTCGCTCGTAATCACGATTAGTAAAACTTTTTCAATTGGTCTTTCCACAGCAAGGTTTGAACCACCACTTCCACCTTCGGAATTGCTGACAATATTGCTCAACACTTCCTGTAATTTTTTTGCGTAAGGGCGCATTTGCACGATCGCATCCTGCGCGCGGCGTAATTTTGCAGCGCTAACCATCTTCATTGCCTTGGTAATTTGCTGGCTGTTTTGAAAAGCTTTGATCCGGTTTCTTATTTCTTTTAATTGTCCTGACATATCATGTTTTAAATCGGCCGCAAAGATAAAGGAAACAGGCAAAAAATGGCGAACTGTGGGTAAAATAAAAATGTACGATTTTAGATTTACGATGTACGATTTTTGTAGCTTTTACATTCATGAGTAATTATTAATTGTTCATTATCAATTATTAATTTTTTTGGGTTACAGGCCATAGTAATTCTTCCCAGCGTTGTTTGCGTCGCACTTTTTTACTGCAACAATTTTGTTGTGCTGTGGTCTCAATTTCGTTTATCCTTATTGATCTGATTATTGTGAAAGCGCATCAGATGAATAAGCATAATGAGGTTAAAATCCTGGTTCAGACAATTTTTCTCAAAAATATTACTGACTTTTGCAACTCAATTATGGCAAAAGCTGCAAAAAAGAAACCGGTCATTCTGATCACTAACGATGATGGCATTACTGCGCCGGGAATTCAAAACCTTGTGGAAGCTGTAAAAGACCTGGGGAAAATTATTGTCGTTGCGCCTGATAAACCTCAATCAGGAATGGGACACGCAATTACAATTGGTAATCCGCTGCGACTTCATCCCGTGAATACATTTAAAGATATTGAAGCGTGGCAATGCACCGGCACTCCGGTTGATTGCGTGAAGCTTGCTGTTGACAAAATTTTACATCGCAAACCCGATCTGTGTTTGAGCGGAATTAATCACGGCGCCAATCATTCCATCAATGTAATTTATTCCGGAACAATGTCGGCGGCGGTTGAAGCGGCAATAGAAAGTATTCCGTCGGTTGGGTTTTCTTTATTGGATTATAGTTTGGAAGCGGATTTCAGTGCATCTCGAAGATATGCGCGGATCATTGTTAAAAATCTTTTGGAAAATTCTCTCGATAAACATCTTATTTTAAATGTGAACCTGCCTGCTTTGCCGGATAATTTAATAAAAGGAATGAAAATTTGCCGGCAGGCGTACGCGAAATACGAAGAAGATTTTATTGAAAGAAATGATCCGAACGGAAGAAAATATTATTGGCTCACCGGACAATTTGTGAACTTCGACAAAGGAAAAGATACCGACGTGTGGGCGCTGGAACATAATTATGTGAGCGTTGTTCCCGTGCAATTTGATATGACCAATTATGTTCTTAAAACCAAACTCGAAAAAACCTGGAAGTTGTGACGATCAAAAAAGACAATATAAAATTCGGGCTACTGCTTGGTTTCATTGCTCCGTTATTAAGCATGGTGGTTTATTATTTTATAAAATTTTATCCGCTTTTTTCGGTCAGGCAATTTTTTATTTTTCTAAAAAATAATCCAAGCCAGATAACAGCGATAGCCGTTCCATGTCTTGTGCTCAATATTGCGCTGTTTACTTTTTACATCAATTCCCATCTCGACAAAACCGCACGCGGAATTTTTGCAATTACAATTCTTTATGCAATTACAACGCTGTTGCTGAAATTAACTTTATAGTTCTGAAAGAATATTTCCCGCAAAGTCGCGAAGGCGCTAAGAAATGCAATGTGGAAAATCATTCAAAGGATGATGTGGAACATAAAATGCTAATAAACGTTATGACGCGCCGTCCTTCTCTGACAGGAGAAGGATAAAAGGATGAGGCGTACATTTGCACTCACAAAACAATTCATGCGATATTATTTAATTGCGGGCGAAGCATCTGGCGATCTACATGGAAGTAATCTTATTAAAGAAATAAAAAAAAGAGATGAGCATGCAGTGATGCGTTGCTGGGGCGGCGAATTGATGGAACAAGCCGGCGCGATTGTTGACAAACATTATCGCGAACTGGCGTTCATGGGTTTTACCGAAGTGCTGATGAATATCAGAACGATCTTTAAAAATTTTAAAATTTGCAAAGAAAATATTTTAGCATTTAAACCTGATGTGGTAATTCTTATTGATTACCCCGGGTTTAATTTGCGCATGGCAAAATGGGCAAAGCAACGGAACTATAAAGTTGTTTATTATATTTCTCCGCAAGTGTG
>DATHPY010000176.1:0-2374 GCA_035483315.1 Puia sp.
AATAGAGAAATGGAAAAAACATGCTTCTGAAGAAATGCAGGTAAAAGCAGCAGCAAATCTTGAAAGAATGAAAATTCATTTGAATCTTTCAGATGATCAAACTGCAAAAATAAAATCTCAGCAGGCAGAATTCCGTTCGCAGATGAAAGCTATTCATCAAAACGATAATCTTCTTCCTTATCAGAAAAAAGATCAGATGAAAGCTTTAATGGCAAAGCGCCAGGATGCAATGAAATCGGTACTTACGCCGGAACAGTTTTCTCAATTTGAAAAAATGCACAGGCAAAGATTTGGTGAAAGATCTGAAAGAAATAATATGAACTGATTTTTGTCAGCTACGGTTATAAGGCCGCGCAATTTGCGTGGCTTTATTTTTTAATGTCATACTTTTGCCGCACTGTTGTAAAACAGCAAATAATATGAAAAGAAAAACAGACAACTTCAGCAAGTTTATTGGCAGAAAAAAGAACAGCGCAGTAAAAGAAGCGATCAAACAGGAAAAAAGAATTGAAAAAAAAGAAAGGCAACAGGCAATTGATAAAAGGTTTGAAGAAAAAAGAAAACTACGTAACGGAAAATTTCAAACCGCAAACCATCAGGCGACCAGCGAACAACGATCATCAAACACCGGTTCCGGATCAATGCCACTCAATAAATTTATTGCGCATAGCGGAATTTGCTCACGCCGTGAAGCCGCGGAATTGGTAAAGCGGGGAAAAGTTTTGGTGAATGAAAAGTTAATTACCGAACCTGGAACAAAAGTTTCTCCTGCCGATATCATTAAAGTAAATGGAAAGAAAATATCAATCTCAAAAAATCTTGTTTACATCCTGATAAATAAACCCAAGGATTATATTACTACAACAGAAGATCCGCAGGGAAGAAAAACAGTTTTGCATCTTATTAAAGGAGCAACTTCCGAAAGAGTTTATCCTATTGGAAGGTTGGACAGAAATACTTCCGGAGTATTATTATTAACCAATGATGGGGAGCTTGCACAAAAGTTAGCACATCCAAAACATGAAATAAAAAAAGTGTATCATGTTACTTTGGATAAATCACTTTCAAAAAACGATTTTGATAAGATTGCTACAGGTGTAGAATTGGAAGATGGCTTTGCAAATGTTGATGCAATTGCTTACGCAGATGCAAAAGATAAGACGCAGGTCGGATTGGAAATTCACAGTGGACGCAATCGTATTGTGCGCAGAATATTTGAATCCCTGGGTTACGACGTTCGTGGACTTGACCGTGTTATGTATGCCGGGCTCACCAAAAAAAATGTACAGCGTGGAAAATGGCGCTTACTAACGGATAAGGAGATACGAATTTTAAAATACCTCAATTCTTCCATCAAATAAATATTTGTGTCATCACATTTTTTAGACATCATTTTTGAAAATGAAGATTTTGTTGCTGTGAATAAACCGGCAGGTCTATTAAGTATTCCTGCAAGCGATGGGAAAGACCTATCATTAAAAGATATGCTCAAAACAAAATACAATTCAATTTTTACAGTTCACCGGCTCGATCATGAAACCAGCGGAGTAATAATATTTGCAAAAAATGAAGCATCACACAAATTTCTTTCGCAGGAATTCGAAAACAGAACAGTAATAAAAAAATACCTGGGAATTGTACATGGAACTTTATTACAAAAAAAAGGAAGTATAAATGTTGCAATTGCAAATCATTCTTCCAAAAGAAATATAATGGTGGTTGATAAAAGGGGAAAATCATCTTTAACGGATTATGAAGTTTTGGAAGAATTCGGGTCGTATTCTTTGGTAGAGTTTCAGATTCATACCGGACGAACTCACCAGATAAGAATACACATGCAACACCTCGGGCATCCGATTGTTTGCGATGATCTGTATGGAAACGGAGAGCCGGTTTTAATTTCTTCTTTTAAAAAGAAATTCAAATTGTCAAAATCTGAGGAAGAAGAAAAACCGATATTGTCAAGACTCGCGCTGCATTCCGCTTGTTTAAAAATCAGCGACGCTAACGGCAATGAATATACGCTTGAAGCGTCTTTACCAAAAGGTATGAAAGCTTTATTGCAGCAATTAAGAAAATGGAATAAGAAATGACGTTAATATTTTCTTTTCACAGTGGAGAAATCTTTTGAAATCCATGCCGCCATGTCGCCCACAGTATCTTTATCAGGCTGTTTCATTTCTACTTTAAACTGGCAGTCGAACACCGTTTTATCTTCAAAAAAAACTACGCTGCGTACGGTAAATTTAAGTTGGTTAGTATCAACATTTCTACGGGTGTTCAGATAATTTTCCATTGCTGTTTTTAATTCGGTTTCAGTTTGTTCATGCGACAGATGTCTTTTGCACGAAGAAATAATAATAAGCAAAGAGAA
>DATHPY010000177.1:0-4116 GCA_035483315.1 Puia sp.
TAAAATTCTTATGCAGCTTTATGAATCGCAGCATAAACCCGACAGCGCATTTAAATATATTAAACTGATGCTGGCGGCAAAAGATACAATCTTCAACCAGCAAAAAGCGCGACAGTTTCAACTGCTTATTTTTGATGAAAAGCAACGCCAGCAGGAAATTGAATCTGCAAATGAAAAATATCGAAATCAAATCAGGACAATTGCTTTGTTATCTGCTCTGGGTGTGTTTTTAATAATCGCTTTTATTCTTTACCGCAACAACAATCAAAAACGAAAGGCAAATAAGGTTTTGGAAAGCACGCTTACCAATTTAAGGTCCACGCAATCTCAACTTATTCAATCAGAAAAAATGGCCTCGCTTGGAGAATTAACTGCAGGAATTGCCCATGAAATTCAAAACCCCTTAAACTTCGTAAATAATTTTTCTGAAGTAAGTAATGAGTTGATTGAAGAATTAAGGGAAGAAAGAAACAAGGCACAAGGCACAAGGGATGAGAAATTAGAAAACGAAATACTGCATGATATAAAACAAAACCTCGAAAAAATAAACCACCACGGCAAACGTGCAGATGCAATTGTAAAAGGTATGTTACAGCACTCACGGTCAAGTATAGGTGAAAGAGAACCGACAGATATTAATGCGCTTGCAGATGAATATTTACGATTAAGTTATCACGGTCTTCGAGCAAAAGACAATTCATTTAATGCAACAATAAAAACTGATTTTGATGAAAGCCTGTCTGCCGACAAGGCAGACATTGGAAAAATAAATATCATTCCACAGGATATTGGAAGAGTATTGTTGAATTTTTATAATAATGCGTTTTATGCGGTAGCTGAGAAATCGAAACTGCTGAACAAAGATCTGTCAGGTCTTGGCAACTTCGAGCCAATTGTGACTGTCGTTACGAAAAAATCCGGAAATCAGGTGTCCATCAGCGTTAGTGATAATGGTAACGGCATTCCGCAAAAAGTGGTTGATAAAATATTTCAGCCATTCTTCACCACAAAACCAACAGGACAGGGAACTGGGCTGGGTTTGAGCCTGAGCTATGATATTATTAAAGCGCATGGCGGAGAAATAAAAGTAAAAACGAAAGAAGGAGAAGGCAGTGAGTTTATTATTCAATTGCCAATTGTCTGAACTATGATTTATAGGATTTATATGATTACCATGAAATACATTTTGTTCGCAATCATATTAATCAAAATAATCGCAAAAATCACAGTTCAGACAATTGCATAATACCAAAATCATAAAATATCGGATGAAAAAATTTTCTTTTTTACTCGTAACGCTTTTTACTTTATATGTTGCTACAGCGCAGCAATCTTATCTAGATAGTTTGAAGCAGCGATTGACTCTTTCCAAAAATCAGGATACGTCGCGCGTGTTGGCATTATTTTCTCTTGCAGATTATTATGGCTTCATTCAATTTGACAGTTGTCTTTTTTATGCCGCGAAAACATCAGAGCTTTCGCAAAAATTAAATTATCCATTTGGTAAATTTTTAGGTTACTGGAGCACTTTTCACGGATTAAATTCCCAGGGTAATTATGCAAAAGCGCTTGAAGCAGCAATAAATATGGAGAAAATTGCTGACGAAATAAAAAAGGAAAGACCATGGATAGTGCCGCAGGTTTATTACTTTTTAGGAGTGCTCAACTTTGAAATGGCAGAATTCCCCGAGGCGAAAATTCAGTTTCATATATCCATGGAATCGCAAAAAAATATTGGAGAAGCAAAAGAAGAAACATTCGCATCCTATTCACAGTTGGGGAATTTGTATTTACGTTCGCACAAACTGGATTCTGCTTTGATTTTTGCTCAACAAGGTTATGACCTGGGATTAGGAACAAAACGTTTTAAAATATATTTCCCTCTTGCTATTGCGGCTATCGGAAATGTAAATGCTGAATTAGGAAAATTTGATCTCGCCCGTCATTATTTCCATGAAGCAATTGAAGAAAGCGAACGCAATGGCAATATTTATTTCCAGGTAATAAATTTCAACAATCTTGCCCGCATGTATTATAAAATGAAGATCACCGACTCCTCTATTTATTATGCAGAAATTTCTCTTCAGTTAAGCCAGGCGCATAAATTTGATGGATTTACAATTGTTGCCAGTACTCAGCTTGCGCAATCATTTGAACTGGAAAATAAACGGGATAGCACACTGAAATATTTAAAGATGATGGTTGCAGTAAAAGACAGCGTTTTCAGTCAGTCAAAAGTCAAAGAATTTCAGCAGTCAACTTTCAATGAAATTCAGCGCCAGCAGGAAATAAGCATTGCAAAAGAAAGATATCAAAATCAAGTCAGAACTTATGTTCTTATCGCTTCATTAATTGTGTTTTTCCTTATCGCTTTTATCTTGTACAGAAATAACCGGCAGAAGCAAAAAGACAAACTCAAAATAGAAAAAGCGTACAGTGAATTAAAATTAACCCAGGCGCAATTAATTCAATCCGAAAAAATGGCTTCGCTTGGAGAACTTACCGCAGGTATCGCGCATGAAATTCAAAATCCATTGAACTTCGTCAATAATTTTTCGGAATTAAATACAGAATTATTGATGGAATTGAAAGATGAAATTAAAAAAGGAGACGTTACTGGAATAAGCGCCATTGCTGATGATATTATTGAGAACGAACAAAAAATAAATCATCACGGCAAACGCGCAGATGCAATTGTAAAAGGCATGTTGCAGCACTCACGGTCAAGCACAGGTGTAAAAGAGTCAACGGATATTAATGCGCTCGCTGAGGAATATTTACGTTTAGCTTATCATGGATTAAGAGGAAAAGACAATTCTTTCTCTGCTGCCATGAAAACTGATTTTGATAACAACATTGGCAAAATAAATATTATTCCGCAGGATATTGGAAGAGTGCTTTTGAATTTATATAACAATGCATTTTATGCGGTTGGAGAAAGGCGAAAGACAGAAGGTTTAGAGTATGAACCGGCAATTTTGGTGAGCACAAAAAAAATAAATGACAAAATTGTACTAACGGTTATGGATAATGGAAACGGCATCCCGCAAAAAGCAGTTGATAAGATATTTCAGCCATTCTTCACCACAAAACCAACAGGACAAGGAACCGGATTGGGATTGAGTCTGAGCTATGATATTATAAAATCGCATGGCGGAGAAATAAAAGCAGAGACGAAAGAAAATGAGGGAACAACATTTATAATTCAATTACCCGTTGTCTGAACTATGATTTTATCCTTATTTATCTGATTGTTCTGAGAAAGAGACGATGAAATAATTATCAGTTGAATAAGAGAAATCTGGCTAAAATCTCAGTTTATACAATTTCACGGCACGAAATAAAACTAACTCGTGAAAAACATTCAATTCTGCAAATCAAAAAAATCCGATAAATCCTAATTCGGGCAATTGCATCAGCGAATAACATCTCCTTTGCAGAAATTTATTTACATTCGGCCATCCATTTTACTAAATTACTGATGCAGGAGCAAAGACGCCAACTCGCCGCTATTCTTTTTACCGACATTGTGGGATACACTGCGCTGATGCAGCAAAATGAATTGCATGCGGTAGCTATTGTAAAACATTATATCAGCGTTCTTCAAAAAACCGTATCGGATAACGGAGGCAAAATTTTGAACGATTACGGAGATGGTAGCCTTTGTTCTTTCTCCAGCGCTACACATGCTTTGCAATGCGCGGTTCAGATGCAACAACAATTGCAGACTGATCCTGTAGTTCCTTTGCGCATCGGGTTACATGTAGGAGAAATATTTTTTGAAGGTGAAAAAGTTTTGGGCGATGGTGTAAACGTTGCATCGCGGATACAATCATTAGGTCAGGCAAACACGATTCTTTTTTCCAAAGAAATTTTTGACAAAATAAAAAACCAACCGGATTTCAAATCTGTTTCTCTCGGCAAATTTGAATTTAAAAATGTAGATGACCCTGTTGAAGTTTTTGCGCTTGCTAATGAAGGATTAATAATTCCTAAAAAAGAAAATCTCACCGGCAAGCTGAAAGAAATAAAAAAATCAGGCAAAAAGAAATGGGCCTTAATAATTGCGTCAGCCATCATTCTTGCTGTAATTTTCTTTTCTTGAAAAATTTATTT
>DATHPY010000178.1:0-3774 GCA_035483315.1 Puia sp.
TAATAAATTTCCGGTTCGTCGCGGACCAGCTTATACGATCACTGATTATATGAAATTGCCGAAGGATCAATTGGAGCCAATCATGACAAATTCAGAAGACATCGTCCAATTTGGGCCAAACGCGTATTCAAAACCTGCAACAGGTTTAAATATTCTTCGTGAAACAATTATGGGTCGCGATCTTTTCGATTATGCATTTAAAGAATACGCGCGTCGCTGGGCTTTCAAACATCCAACGCCTGCGGATCTTTTCAGAACAATGAATGATGCAAGCGGAGAAAATCTTGATTGGTTCTGGCGCGGATGGTTCTATGGAATTCAGCCTTGCGATATTTCTATTGACAGCGTAAAATGGTTTAAACCAGATATGGTAAATGCTCCGCAAAAAGTTGATAGTATGCGTATGCAGAACATTACTAAACCACTGGTAAATTCATTTGAAGATGTTTCAAAGATCAGGAATAGGGAAGATAAGAATATCACTTTCCTGACTGACGTGGATACTTCATTGCGCGATTTTTACTGGAAGTATGATCGTGGCATTGCTCCTTATGATACATCAAAATATGCAGTGCATGTTCAGCAGTTTGATGAACCACTTGATGAAGCGACAAAACAAAAATTCGCCAATAAGAATTTTTATGAAATACATTTCAGTAATAAAGGTGGATTGGTGATGCCGATAATTATTGAGTGGACTTATAAAGACGGAACAAAAGAAATTGAGCGCATTCCTGCACAGGTTTGGCGTAAGAGCGAAGACAAACTCACGAAAGTATTTATGAAAGATAAAGAAGTTGCGTCCATCAAACTTGATCCAATGCGCGAAACAGCCGACATTGATGAAAGCAATAACTCATGGCCAAAAGTGGAAGAGCAAACTGCATTTCAAATTTACAAAGCTAGGCAGGCGCAGCAACGTGCAATTCCAAATGGAAATAATCCAATGCAAAAAGCCGCAGAAAAAGATAAGAAGGCATTCTAATTGACTGAACTGGGATTTTTTTGATTTATATGATTCGCCTGATTTTTAATATCAGGATTAAATAAAAAGACCTTGAAGAAAATTCTTCAAGGTTTTTTATTAGAAAATTTAATTGATATTTGACTGGGAAATAGTAAACTTCTTAAATTTTATTTTATGAAAAAGATTCTTATTGTTACTTTATTGTTTTGCGTTTTTTTCGATTGCGTTGGTCAATCGGAATCAACAACATTAAAAACAAAAACACTCCCTGATTCATATGAACTTTCCGTTCCGGTTAGTAAGCTTATTTTGAATATCCCAAAAAATGGACTTCAAGAAGATCTTAATAAACCGCCTGCTAATGGTCCACGATATTTTATTTTCCAGGATACAGCTGTTGGACTGATTATTCAGGATGGTTTGAATCAGCTGATGGTTATAAAGGAATGAAAATATTTTGGGAGGGCGAAAAAAAATCAATAATCAGCAATGGACTTTCAAACCCCGCAGATATAACATTTTTGTCGATCAATAAATGGGAGTGCGTTTTTTATAATATAGCTATACCCAAGATGACCAATGCTCACATGCGTGCAGAACTGAATCAAGATGGTACATGGATAGATCTTCATATTTCCCTAACTAGCCCTCAGCCACAAAAAAATGCAAGATCAATAATTGAAAATATCCTGAAAGAAATTAAAGTGAATGAAAAATAATTCGTGATAGCTTTAATAAACACTTCCATCCCTGACTTTTATTTGCTTTTTACCGGAATTCTTTTTTTGATAATCAAGAACTTCCTTTGGAATTATTTTGCTTTTTGTTGAGTCCGGAGTATTGTTGCTTGCCGTTGTTTTTGGAATTTCTAATTTACCAACAGTGTAGGTTTCTGTTTTATAAATTGTTCCAGTTGTAGGATCATAATATTTCCATGTACCATTTTTTATGGCAACGCCTTCATTTTTTACAACAACAGTTTTATAATGATCAAGTTGATCAACGTCTTCGATCTGCAGTGTATCGTAAGGTTTGTCGGGGTTTAAAGCGATCCAGCTTTCTTCGCGCAGCAACTCGCCAGATGGTGAAAAATATTTGCAAACACCATCTTTATTTCCCCATTTATAAAATTCTGCGCCAACCAAATCTCCCGACAAACTATATTGCCGCCAAACACCTTCTTTTCTGCCTGTTTTATACTCACCTTCCTCTTCAAACCCAGGCTCACCGCGCAATTCGTCGTGATGTATCAGCCATTTTCCCTGCTTCAAATCTTTCTTATCAACGCAATTCAACGTATCACCTTTTGCACCAATAATGTATGTTTTACACTGCGAATATGCATTTGCCGCAATCAACATCAACAACACAAAAATGTAGCGCATGATAAAAAGTTTTACGTTCAGTATTAAAACGAAAATCATTCCAATTTATGATGAATATTTTATTTTAACGAAACTGCTGATTAGCAGCTTATTTAATATTATAAACCATGGAACAAAATTACTATTAAGCATCGTTGCGTCGCACTCTTGTACATTGAATTCTTTGCTCAGCATTCGCCGCTAAGACAGAAAGGCGCTAATAAGCACAAAGAGAACTTCGTGCAGCTTTGAGCCTTTGTGTCTTAGTGGCAATCAAAATTTAAATTTATTTCAATCACCCAAACCCATTATTATTGCGGATTAATTTGACTGAATGAAAAAATACTTTTTAATATTATTTCTTATTGCTTTGAGTTCAATTTCATTTGCACAAAAAATGACGATCGCGCAAATGAAGGCCGAATTGGAAAAATCTCCCAACCCCCCGTTGTACACAAAGGATATTCTGAAAAAGAAATTTAAACTCGACACAATTGTTGTTACCAGGACAAGTGTTTTTCATAGTTTGGCAGATAGTCTTGCTTACACGGGCAAAATGAAAAAAGCTTATGGTCCTTATGACCAGGGCGGAAAAAAATTTCTTGTGCTGATACTCGCAAAATCGCCGAATGTTTTTTACCGCATCAGCCAGATATTTATTGATACGTCAACGTTCAGTCACAAATTCGCAGATTCGTTGGGAAATTTAATTATTGAAAAAATAAAAAGCGGCTCAGAAACTTTTGAGCAACTCGCGCGAACATATACAATGGGCGGCGAAACTCTTACCAGTGGCGATTTAGGCTGGGTTGCAAGAGGTGTTTTATTACCCGTAATTGAACACGAAGTAATAAACAGAAAAAAAGGAGAAGTGTTTAAACTCTGGACCAGTAATGGTTTGCATATTATCAAAAAAACAGAAGATCCGAAAGAAGACACGGGATTTGCGTTAATGATGTTGGTATATTTATAAAGAAAGATAGAACGCTGGTTTGTTATGATGGATTATGATCAGGTGAGATTACTGATCCGTAATAATCATAAACGATCATAATCAATCTGCGTTCTATCAATTGTTATTATAAGAAATATTGCAAAGCGAGTTCGTAAGCCTTCAATCCCAATCCTGAAATTGTTCCCTTGCATTTTGCAGATACATGAGAAATTTTTCTGAAATCCTCACGGGCATGTATATTCGAAAGATGAACTTCGATAACCCGGGTTTTAATTGCAGCAATGGTGTCGCCGATTGCTACAGAAGTATGCGTGTAACCTCCGGGATTAAAAATAATTCCGGCATAAGAAAAACCAACTCTTTGCAATTCACTTATTAATTCGCCTTCCACATTGCTTTGAAAATAGCTGAATTCCACTGCAGGAAATTTTGTTTTGAGCTCACTGAGAAAATCGTCAAAAGTTTTATCACCATAGATTTCTGGCTCG
>DATHPY010000179.1:0-2997 GCA_035483315.1 Puia sp.
TAAAATATATTTTTACTTTGCTTAAGAAATAGCCTCGTTAATTCGGGGCTTTTCTTTTTACATTTGGTTTGAAAAATTTAAACTTGCTATTGTATATAAATTTTAACGGCTCATATATTTATTCCGATGAACCGTTTATTAATGCTGATAACCGCGGATTCCGGTATGGAGATGGTTTGTTTGAGACCATCAAAATAGCTGATAATAAAATTCATTTAGCTCAATATCATTTTGAAAGATTATTTTCTTCAATGCAGATCTTTCAATTTGATGTTCCCGATTTTTTTATGGCTGAAAATTTATCTGAGCAAATATTATTATTGTGTAAAAAAAATGGTCACCAGGATTCTGCGCGTGCTCGTTTAGTTATTTTTCGTGGAAATGGTAAATTATTTGATGCGGAAAATAATTCTCCAAATTATATTATTCAAACGGAAGAATTGCCTGCTAAAAAGTTCTCGCTTAACGAAAATGGATTTAGGGTTGACGTATTTGTAGATGGAAAAAAATCCTGCGATCAATTCAGCAATATAAAATCAAACAACTTTTTGATTTATGCGATGGCAGCAATTCACGCGAAGAAAAATAAATTGGATGATTGTTTTATTTTGAATTCGCACGATAGAATTTGCGAAAGTGTCATTGCTAATATTTTTTGTATTAAAGACAAGATCATATACACTCCTGCATTGTCTGAAGGATGCGTTGCCGGAGTTATGCGGCGATTTCTTTTAGAAAAAATTTCCGAAGTAGGATTTTTTGTAGAGGAATCAAATCTTTCTATTGAAAATATTAAAGAAGCGGATGAAATTTTTCTTACAAATAGTATTTCAGGGATCAGATGGGTTAAACAATTTGGAGAGATTGAATATAATAACTCATTGACAACAGAAATTTTTAAAGAGGTTTTAAATAGTAGTGATTGGGTATAATGAGAGTAAATTAAACTGAGAGCGTCTTTGCGAGGAGTGAAGCGTTGAGCTGTGTTTAGCCGCGACGTGGCAATCTCCTTTATTAATAATTAGCTGTTGATTTTTAAAATCAGATTGCCACAGCCCATGCTCACACACAATTCCGCGCAATGGGCTTCGCAATGACGTTGACTGATTTTATTTTTTCTATTTATTTAGTGAAGAATATATTTCTATCAACTTTTTTATCGCTTCTTCTCCATCTTTCCCAAGTGTAATAGAATAATTATTTACATACAGATCAATATGCTGGCGCATTACATGTTCGTTCATTTCCTGCGAATGCTGTTTTACAAAGTCTGTTAACAAAGGATAGTTGCTAAAAGCAAATTCAACACTTTGTTTTATGAGCAAATTTATTTTTTTTTGAATTTCATTATCGTAATTATTCTTTATTACAATTCCACCTAACGGTATCGGATAACCGGTTTCTTTTTCCCAATATTCTCCAAGGTCAACGATTTTTACTAATCCTTTTTGCTGATAGGTGAAACGATTTTCGTGTATGATGACCCCGCAGTCAACATCTCCATTTAAGACTGCATCCTCAATTGAAGAAAAGATCATGAATTCTTTTTTCGTCGCTTCAGGAAATGCCAGTGAAAAAAGTAAATGAGCTGTTGTGTTTTTGCCGGGTACGGCAATAGTGTAGTTATTAATATCTGAAACAG
Source organism: Puia sp. (assembly GCA_035483315.1). Lineage (GTDB taxonomy): Bacteria > Bacteroidota > Bacteroidia > Chitinophagales > Chitinophagaceae > Puia. Next base: position 1,643 of record DATHPY010000179.1, read on the forward strand.
GAATTTGTTTTTTTGAGATCAGCAATGGTCCGACTCCTTTGCCGAGCGCGCCTCCGGAATCAAGCAGATCGTAATTGCCTGTTATCAACGGAAAAACGCCGTAACTGATCTTAGTGAGATCTAATTTTTTTTCTAATGCCCATTGGTTAAGCGTTTGCACATCTTCTAAAAAAATCTCAAATTCAAACTCCCCGGTATCAATTTTTTTATTGACGAGCGCATCAAAAATAAATGTGTCGTTCGGACAAGGACTAAATCCTAAAATCAGTTTCATTGTAATTAGATAATGCTGTCAGTAAAAAAGTCAATTCTTCATTTAAATTAGTAATAGCTTCTTTCATTTTCCATTTTGACTTATTCCTTTCCCCAACATAGTTTGATATTGCCCTTAATTGTATAAATGGAATTTTTTGCTGCAAACAAACATAATGAAAAGCAGCGCCTTCCATGCTTTCAACAACAGGAGAAAAATTTTGTTTATACCAGCTTATTTTTTTTTTATCGGTCGTAATCTCATTTACACTCACGCCTCTAACTTTTTTGCATGGTGTTAATCCCAATAATTTTTTGTTTGAATTGATCAACATTCCTTTTTTGAAAGGAAACTTATTTTTGTTTTCTAATTTCAGATCAAAAATTGTCTTGAACTGTTTATTTTCCCAAACACCGAGGTCGGCAAAAATTTCTTCTTTAATTACAAAAACTTCGCCCAGGTCATTTTCAGTGAAATAACCTCCGATCCCTGCCTGAATAATTACGCCGGGCTTGTTTTTATTGTAATAATTGTTAAGAGAATAAGCGGTCGCAACGCCACCAATACCAGTTATTAAAACATCAATTTTGTTTTTAGTAAAAAATGGAATTGACGGTTTGATCTCCAGTTCGGTTGCAGATACTACAAGAATTTGCATAAGCAAATATATGTTGCTAAACCGTCTGACGGCTTAAGTTGCGAATTGCTATTTTAAATTTTGCTAATAGCCGTCTGACACGTGAAGGCTTGCCTAATCTGACGCCTAAACATTAACTTTGCAAAAATTTTCAGATCAATGGTATTTCTCACTCGTGTTGAACATTTTAATGCGGCGCATAAATTATATAATCCGGATTGGAACAAGGAAAAAAATGAAGAAGTTTTTGGAAAATGTGCTAACGAAAATTGGCATGGGCACAATTACGAATTGTATCTAACAATAAAAGGTGAACCCGATGCTGACACCGGTTTTATTTTTGATACAAAAAAATTAAGCGAAATAATTAAAGAAGCGGTTATTGAAAAACTGGATCACAAAAACCTGAATATTGATGTTGATTTTATGCAGGGGAAAATGTGCTCAACAGAAAATTTGGTTATT
>DATHPY010000180.1:0-4644 GCA_035483315.1 Puia sp.
AGCCAAGTACCACCTGCCCGAGAATTTTGAACCATCCTGCTAATCCATCTTTATCTCCTTTTTTATATACCACACCTGTTTGTTGAGCAATGCGTTTTGCGCGCAGTTTCAGATAATCATCAATAAAACCGATGAAGCCAAGCCAGATCGTACTGAAGATCATCAGTCGTATATAAGCTTTGTTCAAATTCGCGAGCAACAAAGTCGGGATCAGGATCGCGAGAATAATAATTATCCCACCCATCGTTGGCGTTCCTTTTTTCTGCTGTTCGCCCGCAAGCCCAAGATCACGCACACTTTCACCAACTTGTTTCTTTAATAATATTTTTATCAATCGCTTTCCATACACAGTTGTAATAACCAGCGACAATATAACGGCCAGCAGTACACGAAAAGTGATAAACTGGAATAAACTTCCGCCCGGAATTTTTACACCAATTTGTCTGAACCAATCGAATAAATGATACAACATGCTGGTTGTTGTTTTATTATTATGTTGTCAACTCTATATCTTTGGTCATCATCGTTGCGTCGTCTCGCCTCAGGCGAGATACCGCAGTGCAATTATGAACTCTGGTCTTCAATTAAGAGCATTTCCTACTTGCCACTTGCTACTCGCCACTTTTTACTTTCCTAAATTCTCAAACACTTCTCTCAACACTTCTTTATCATCGAAAGGATATTTTATTCCTTTTATATCCTGGTATTTTTCATGACCTTTTCCTGCTATCAATACAATGTCGTCGCGCATCGCCAAACTCACCGCAGTTTTTATTGCTTCTCTTCTGTCTGACATAGAAATAAATTTTCTTTTTGCCGCAACATCCAACCCTGCTTCCATTTCTTTTAAAATCTGCTCCGGGTTTTCACTTCTCGGGTTATCAGAAGTAAAAATTGCTTTGTTACTGTATTTGCAAGCAACTTCACCCATGACTGGTCTTTTCGTTTTATCTCTGTCGCCACCGCATCCAACAACAGTTATTATATGTTCATGACCTTTTCTTAAATTCTGAATTGTTGTGAGCACGTTGATCAATGCATCCGGTGTGTGCGCATAATCTACAATGCCGATTATTTTTTCTTTTTCAGAGATCATATAATCAAATCTTCCTTCTGCGCCTGTCAACACACTGAGGCAACGCAACACTTCAAGTTTATCTTCTCCCAAACAAATGGCAGCTCCATAAACCGCCAAAAGATTGTAGGCATTGAATTCACCGATCAACCTGAAATGAACTTCCTGGTCATTGATCGTCATTATCAAACCAGTTAAATTATTTTCCAGGATCCTTCCTTTGAATTCTGCCATCGTTTTTAAACTGTAGAAATATTTTTTCGCATTTGTATTTTGCAACATCACTTTTCCGCGTTTATCATCTGCGTTAGAAATCGCAAAAGCCGATGAAGACAATGAATCGAAAAAATATTTTTTCACACGGATGTATTCATCAAAAGTTTTGTGATAATCCAAATGATCGTGCGTGATATTGGTGAATATTGCGCCGGCATATTGCAAACCCGCAATTCTGTTTTGATGAATTGCATGCGAACTTGTTTCCATAAAAGCGTGCGTACAACCGGCATCAACCATTTGTCTTAGCAATGCATTCAGGCTAATAGCATCTGGTGTTGTATGTGTTGCCGGTATAACGGTGTCGCCTATCTGATTTTGAACGGTACTTAACAATCCACTTTTCAATCCCAATGATTCAAAGAGCTTGTATAATAATGTAGCAACTGTTGTTTTTCCATTTGTTCCGGTAACACCAACTAATTTTAATTTTTCTGAAGGCTGACCATAAAAATTATGCGCCATAAAACCCGCAGCAGCCGCGCTGTTCTCAACCTGCACATAAACAATTCCACTTTTCAATTGCTCGGGCAACACTTCACAAACAATTGCTATGGCGCCTTTTTCAATCACCGCATCAATGAACTTATGACCATCTGCACTCACTCCTTTCACCGCGATAAAAACTGAACCTTTATTTACTTTTCGTGAATCAATCTGCAAATCATTCACACTTGTATTTAGATTTCCATGTACGGATCTGAGATTAACTTTATATAATATATCCTGGAGCGTTGCCATCAATTCAGTTCAAGTGTTATGTTTTGATTTTTATTTAGCGCTGTTCCTGCAGGAATAGATTGCATTTTCACTTTTCCTCTTCCTTTTGCTGTTACTTTCATATTCATATTCTCCAATAAATACAAAGCATCTTTCAATCCCATTCCTTTTACATCGGGCATTTGTTGTTTATTTGTTTTTTCTTTATTTAAAATTGTTTCGTGATTATCTCCATACAATCTTGCCCAATTATTATTTGCAGATGAATCATTATAATTCAGGTTGAAAGTTTGCATCACCGTTTTTATATCCTGCGTTGAACCTGCATAATAAAATTGTGAACTATCTTTTTTAAATTCAGCATTAGGGATTGAGGAATTGCGTTCTGTTTTTTTCGCGTATAATTTATCGGCTATCTCGCGAAACACCGGCGCAGAAACTTCTCCGCCCATGTGCTTAACCGGATGTTGTTTTGTTCTGATAACCACGATGCAACTGTATTGTGGCTTATCAAACGGAAAATATCCAACGAACGAAGCCTGGTAAATTCCATCATCATATTTTATTTTTGCGCCGGAAGAAGTTCTTCCTGCAACATGCGCTGTTCCCGTTTTTCCGCCGACATCATACAAAGCATCTACAAAAACTTTTTTTCCTGTTCCAATCTTAGTTACAGCAAGCATGCAGTCCTGCGCATTTTTAATTACACTGCTGTCAGCAATTTTTTCATCTACAACCTGTGGTTGAAATTCTCTTACCGTCAAACCATTATTCTGAATGCGGTCAACCAAATAAGGCTTCATCATTTTTCCATTGTTAGCAACGGCGTTATAAAGCATCAACGTTTGCAAAGGAGTAACTTCAATCGCATATCCAAAACTCATTGTTATCATGGCGTGCAAACCTTCATTGCCTTTTATTCTTGGCAACACGGAATTTTCTTCACCCATCAGATCAATTCCTGTTTTTTTATCAAGATGAAATTTGCGCACATAATTCAAAAAGTGTGATGGTTGTGAGCCGAAAGTTTTGTACGCCAACTTACTCATGCCAACGTTGGAGCTGTGAGCAAAACATTCTCTTACAGTTTCAATTGGTTTCGGCTGTCTTTCCGCATCAGTTACCGGTCTCACTCCAACAAATTCTTTCCCTGTAGAGCCAACTTCGACTTCATCATTTAATGTTGTTTTCCCTTCGCTTAATACGGAAAGCAGTGTAACCATTTTAATTGTTGAACCAGGTTCTGTCGCACGCAGCGCATAATTAAAATCTTCATAGTAAGAACCGTTATGCTGACGACTGAGATTAGCCATTGCTTTTATTTTTCCTGTTGCAACTTCCATTACTACGCACGTTCCCTGTTCAGCTTCGTTCTCACTCATTGATCTTTGCAAAGCATTTTCTGCTATATCCTGGATGTTCACGTCGATATTGGTAACGATATCTTTTCCATTTTCCGGATCAATTTCAGAACCTTCAACAGGAACATAATTTCCGGCGGCGATATATCTTACCAACTGTTTTCCATTTTGACCTTTTAGCGCAGTGTCGTAAGTGCGCTCCAGTCCTACATTCTGTGAGTTTTCTCTAGCGAGACCGATCGTGCGGTTTGCCAAAAGACCAAATGGGTTTAATCTTTTACTCTTTGCTTTTATAATGAAACCGCTTCTGTTTCTGCCAAGCCGAACGAGCGGAAAATTTCGCAGTGTTTTGTATTGTTCAAAAGAAATGTTTTGTTGTAAAGCAAGAAACCTGTCATTATTTTTATAACCTTGCAGTAACTCACGTTTATAGGCAACCGAAGTTTGATCTTTAAATAAACCGGCAAGACAAAGTGATAAGGAATCCAGGCTCTCTTTAAATTTCTTTCCGTCTTTTTCGCGCAAGCCATCAGCGCCAAAGTCAATATAAATATCAAAATAGGGTATGGATGTGCTGAGCATGCTTCCGTCATCACTGAAAATAGTTCCCCGATCAGCATCAAGCTCAACGTATTTTTGATGAACACTGTCGCTCAACTTTTTCCAGTAATTGCCCTGAAAATTCTGAATGTAAAAAGCTTTACCCAACACAAAAAAACACAGTAGCCCGATGCCGATAAAGCATAAATACACTCTCCATAATATGTCGCGCTTTATTTCCAATTCATTTTAGCTTTTAAATTTTTAGTCTTTAGTTTTTCGTTTTTGTATCAACACTATCATTCAACACCAACGGTGGCGCTGTCATTTCCTTCAACCCAAATGGTTGTAACGCTTTTGCCAACTCACTTTCTTTGCTCCGGAACATCACTTCACTTTTCAGCGTTTTATATTCGAATTGCAATTCTTTAAGTTGATTCTGCGCCTTATTAATATTGCGTATGCTTTTATCTCCGTAATGCCCGTTGTATATATAAATGATGGCGAGCAGCGCGAGAAACAAAAAGAACGGCACATTCTTCACCATCCAGCGATGCGTAAAACGTTGCTTCAATTCATTTTTTAATTCCTTATTTTCATTTTCTTCGCTCATTTCAAGATCATTTTTATTTTGTCCTTAGCATTTGATTTACTATTAAGCATCGTTGCGTC
>DATHPY010000181.1:0-2114 GCA_035483315.1 Puia sp.
TATATTTTGATTGACGAAAAAATAAAAGATGCATTTATAAAAAAATTAAAAGAAACAATTATTTCTTTTTTTGGAGACAAAGCTGAAGCAAGTTATAATTATGGAAAAATTATTAATGAGAAAAGATTTGACAAACTGAAAAGTTATTTGCAGCAAGGAAAAATTATTTTTGGTGGGGAGAATGACCGATCAAAATTATTTATTGCGCCAACAATAATGGAAGATGTTTCGCTGGATTCTTTATTAATGACAGAAGAAATTTTTGGGCCAATATTACCAGTTTATACTTTTGCTAACCGGGAAGATGCAGTAAATATTATTCAAAGAAACCCGAAGCCACTTTCTTTTTATGTTTTTACATCAGATTCAAAAAAAGAAAAGCAATGGATTGAACAAATTTCATTTGGCGGTGGTTGTATTAATAATGCATGCTGGCATTTTGCCAATCATCATTTGCCATTTGGCGGAATTGGAAATAGCGGCGTAGGTTCGTATCATGGAAAATATTCGTTTGATACATTCACACACAAAAAAGCAGTGATGAAAACGGCAACCTGGTTTGATCCTGATCTGAAATACCCGCCGTTCAAAGGAAAACTGAAATGGTTTAAATTAATTATCAGGTGAAGCGTGAAGAAACAAGAAACAAAGTAAGGTAGATTTTGCAAAAGTATTCACCATTCACGAAAAAGCCAGTAACAAAAAAATTAAAATGAACTTCAAACAAAGACTCATCAAATTTATTTATCCGCTGTTGGCAAAGGTTAGCCGAAAAAAAGGAGTTAATATGAATTTTAACACAAATGAAAATAAGGTGAAACCACTCGCATCATTTTATTCCCTTTCGGCAATTGCGAATAATGGAAAGATGATTGACTTTAATGAATTTAAAAATAAAAAAGTGTTGATAGTCAACACCGCCTCTGAGTGTGGTTACACTCCACAATATGATGATTTGCAAAAATTACAGGAGCAATTTAAAAATAAATTGACAATAATCGGATTTCCATCAAACGATTTTGGCGAACAGGAACAAGGCAACGATGAACAGATCGCAAGCTTTTGTAAAATAAATTATGGGGTGACTTTTACGCTGGCAAAAAAAAGTCATGTAAAAAATGCGGAGCAAAATGAAGTTTTTAAATGGCTAAGTGATAAAAATAAAAATGGATGGAACGAACAACAACCTCAGTGGAATTTTTGCAAATATCTTGTTAATGAAAACGGAATACTGCTCGGTTATTATGCCGCAGGTGTTCAACCTTTTGATAAAGAAATTGTAGATGCGTTGTAATTTACTTAATACGATAATTTACAAATAAAATAAATGATGATTGTTGGTCGTTGACCGACTGCCATTCTTAATTCAACAAATTTTTATTTTTTCATTCTGATTTTTGAAACTAAAAAATTGCCCCGGACTATTACTCTAAAAGTCGGTCAACTTCCAACGAGCAATCACCAACTTTCCTCATAACTGTTAACATTAAGGTAACATTGGCGTAACATTCCAGTCATTGCACAAGCCTTCTTTTGCATGACATTCTTAAATCAATCAAACTAATTATGAAAAGGAGAATTGGCTCGAAAAATTTTTATTTTTCTATTTTATTTTTTGCTTTTTTTATTTCATTCACTCAAACAAAAGCACAATATCTGTTAAATTCTGATTCTGCCTTTAAAGCAGGCACACCTAACTCCGGCAGAGTATGGGGTTATGTTTTTGGTGATTGGTATTATAAAGGGCATTCAGATTCATTGAACCGCGGTGGTAACAATCAATACACCGGAATTCCCAGCGGAAGAAATGCATTTCAGTTCCGTCGTATTTATCTTGGCTATGATTACAACATCTCGAATACATTTTCCACCGAATTATTATTAGCAGCGGAAGATAATTTTCCTGCGTTCAATCCGCCTTCTTCAGGTGCGGCAAGTGGTGATGAAGCTTTGAATAATAAAGAGACTTTCTTTATTAAGCTTGCAAACATCCGCTGGAAAAATGTTTGGAAGGGAACTGATTTGATTGTAGGAGAACAAGCTACTCCTGCTTTTCCATTGTTATCAGAAAAAATCTGGAATTACAGATCTATTGAAAGAACCATCTCCGATAT
>DATHPY010000182.1:0-9034 GCA_035483315.1 Puia sp.
TGTAAAATTTAAAAATGCATGCGCAGGATTATACAAGAGTTATGACGATATTAAAACTGGCATTGATAAAATTTTAGAAGCAGTTATCATCGGATCAAATACAATTTTGCAGATCAATACATTGGGCGGACAAATTCAAAACGCTGAAGCGGAAACAAATTCTTCATTTCCTCATCGCGCCTATTCTTATGTTTCCGAATTGCAAACTTATTGGGATAATGAAAAAGAAGGCAAACAGCAAATGCTTAGATTTGAAATGATACAACAAATGTTTAATGAAATGGGCGTTGATGCGCAATATTGCAACTACCCGGATATAAATTTTTCAAACTATGCTTCGCTTTACTACGGTAAGAATTATCAAAAACTTCAGCAAATAAAAAATAAATACGATCCCTATAATTTAATAAGACACGAACAAAGCATTAAAAACAGTTAGCATTACCTGTTCACACTACTCATAAAATTTTCCGGGTAACGCGTTCCGGCTGCAATATTTTTTGGCGCGATGTTATCAATTTCTTCTAGCTCATCATTTGTCAGGTGCACATTTATTGAACCGACGTTCTCTTCTAAATATTTTATTTTTTTTGTACCAGGAATGGGGAATATAAAATCGCCTTGCGCCAAAACCCAGGCCAGCGCTAACTGTGAGGCTGTGCAATTTTTCTTTGTTGCGAGTTGTTCTATGTTTTTTACGAGTTCTAAATTCTTATTAAAATTATGACCCTGGAAACGCGGAGAATGTCTGCGATAATCTGTCGCATCCAGATCTTCAAACTTTTTTATTTGCCCGGTTAAAAATCCGCGCCCGAGCGGACTGTAAGCAACAAATGCAATTCCCAATTCCTGGCAGGTTCGTAAAACTTCATCTTCAGGATCGCGCGTCCACAATGAATATTCTGTTTGCAAAGCTGTTATCGGATGAACTGAATTTCCTTTTCGCAAAGTCTGAGCGGATGCCTCTGATAAACCAATGCCCCTGATTTTTCCTTCTTTTACCAGATCAGCCATTGCACCAACTGTTTTTTCAATTGGTGTTCCAGGGTCAACACGATGCAAATAATACAGGTCAATCACATCAACTCCTAATCTTTTTAAACTTCCTTCAACAGATGACCTCACATATTCTGGTTTACCATTAACACCTCTTGCTGTCGGATTTTTCGGGTCACGCAAAATGCCAAATTTTGTGGCGATCGTGAGTTTATCTCTTTTCCCTTTTATCGCTTTGCCAATTAATTCCTCATTAGTGTATGGACCGTACATATCTGCAGTGTCAAAAAAATTTATTCCTAATTCAATTGCACGATGAACTGTTTTGATTGATTCTTCATCATTTCTTCCGGCATAAAAATCGCTCATGCCCATGCAACCCAATCCGAGTTCTGATGCTACTAATCCCTGTGCACCCAATGATTTTATTTTCATATAAACTGTTTTAAAAAAAAGGGAAGTAAAGTTACTTCCCTTGCACGCATTAACAACAAAAAAGAAATTATGTTTATAGCGCAGGTTTTGCAATAAATAATTGTTTATAAGAATTGCGATAACTCCACGCGAGAAATAATTGTGTTACGATAATTAAAAGACTTATTGTTATTGGTGTTCCGCCCGGCTCGAGTACGGAGTGAAACAATAAAATATTAATGCTGATCGGCATAAGCACAACCAATATTAAAGCAACATACCTGTTTACCAATAATAAAACGCCGCTGATTGTTTCAATTATTTTAATAAGCGGAAAAATATAACCGGATTGAAATAATCCGCCTAAAAATGCAGCGGCTTTTCCTTCGGGTTGAGAATTGTTTGGAATAAAATGTAAAAAGAAATTTAGTCCAAACACAAAAAAGATAAGTCCTAAAATAATGCGTGCAATTAATACTGAAATGTTAGTTGTTTTAGATGTAGACATAGTTTTAATTTTTAAATGATAATTATGCTGTCGCGAATTCTTCCTCGTAAACCGGGTAATCTGTGTAACCTTTTTCACCGGAAGAATAAAAAGTTGATGTATCAAGATTTTTTGAAAGTGGTAAATTATTTTTAAAGCGAAAAACCAAATCAGGATTATTAATAAATGGTCTTCCAAATGCAATAAGGTCGGCATTATCATGTTGCAGATCCGATTCCGCTTTTTCTTTATCAAATCCGCCGGCTAATATTATTGTTCCGCCAAATTGTTCACGAATTGTATGCTTTATTGACACCGGAACTTTTGGCGCGCCCAGCGCACTGTGGTCAACAAGATGTATGTAAGCGATCCCGATATTTCCCAAATGTTTTGCGAGATAAGAATAGCTTTCATCAATTTCATCGTAATGTTTCATATCACTCGCAGCGCCATAAGGAGAAAAACGTATTCCCACTTTTTCTTTACCGATTGCATTGCTTACTTCTTCCGCAAGTTCAAGAACAAATCTTGCGCGATTTTCAATACTGCCGCCGTATTCATCTGTGCGCAGATTAGTGAACGGAGAAATGAATTGTTCGATCAAATAACCATTCGCACCGTGTAATTCAATTCCATCAAACCCTGCGGCAACGGCATTCCTGGCAGCTTGTACGAATTCTTTTTTTACATGTTGAAGTTCATCGGTAGTCAACGCTTCAGGCTGAGGCAGATCCTGCATGCCGTTTGCATCCGTCCACATTTGTCCGGTTGCTTTTACAGCAGAAGGAGCTAAAATTTTTGCACCTTTTGGTAAATTCAATTCATGCGCAATTCGACCAGCGTGCATAAGCTGAACAAAAATTTTTCCATCTCTTACATGCACTGCATGGGTAACTTTTTTCCATGCTTCTGTTTGTTCTTTATTGAATATTCCCGGCATTCTTGCATAACCAAGACCGTTAGGCGAAGGCGAAGTTCCTTCCGTAATAATTAATCCTGCATCTGCTCTTTGCGCATAATATTCTGCAATGAGTTCGTTTGGAATATTTGAAATCGCTCTGCTGCGCGTCATTGGCGACATTACGATTCTATTTTTCAATTCCAATTTCCCTAATTTGTAGTGGCTGAATAATTTGTTGGTTGACATAAATATTATTTTAATTAATTGATTTATATATCTATATATTTATAAGTTTCGATGTTTTAAGGCAAAAAAATTTACGTTGTGAGTTTTCCTAAATAATTTCTGTATTCATTCAACACATCATCATTCAATGTGTATTTGTGGTTGCGACCTTCTTTCTCTGGTTCGATCAAACCTGCTTCTACTAATATTTTTACGTGGTGTGAAATAGAAGGCTGCGCCAGGTCAAGCACATGTTGTATGTCAGAACATTGACCACATCCGCCTTTGTTGGAAATGTGGTGCAATATCTTCAACCGGCTTGCATCGCCGAGCGCTTTTGAGATTTTTTCTATTTGTTTGAGATTTAATGCCACAAAAATACATTGATAAATGCAAATGTATCAATTTTTATTTATTTCACAAAATTTTGTTTTTGCCACAGATTGCACAAAAACACAGATTAATTTTCTTACTTCGCATCATTATTTAAATTTTGTGACACTTTCTGTTATCATTGTTAACTACAAAGTAAAGTATTTTCTCGAACAGTGTTTATGTTCGGTCAGTGAAGCCATTGAAAAAATTGATGCAGAAGTTTTTGTTGTTGATAATAATTCAACTGACGGAAGTATTGAATATTTGCAACCAAAATTTACCAGGGTAAAATTTATTGTAAATAAAGAAAACGAAGGTTTTGGAAAAGCCAATAACAAAGCATTATCTCTTGCAAAGGGAAAATATATTTTATTTCTGAATCCGGATACTATTGTTGCAGAAGATAGTTTTGAAAAATGCATTTCCTTTTTAGAATCGAATAAAAATACCGGCGCACTTGGAGTGAAAATGATCGATGGGAAAGGAATCTATTTAAAAGAATCCAAACGTGGATTTCCTTCAGTATGGACTGCATTTTGCAAGCTGGGCGGATTGACGACATTATTTCCACATTCAAAAACTTTTTCGAAATATTATCTTGGAAATTTAAGCGAAAAAGAAAATCAGGTCGTTGATGTTATTTCCGGCGCTTATTTTTTTGTAAGAAAAGAAACACTTGATAAAACCGGTGGATTCGACGAACAATTTTTTATGTATGCTGAAGATATTGATCTGAGTTACCGCATTCAGCAATCGGGATATTCAAATTATTATTTCTCCGAAACAACGATCATTCATTTTAAAGGAGAAAGCACAAAGAAAGATCTTCGGTATGTAAAACTGTTTTATAAAGCGATGGATCAATTCGTAAAAAAACATTCAGGCAAATCGCCGTTATATTCAGCAATGATAGAAGTTGCGATTTGGCTACGCGCCGGAATTACCATGTTTGGAAATTTATTTTCGACCGCCCAGACAAATAATAATAAACAAGAAAAATATTTTTTAACCGGAGATGAGAATGCGATAGAAAAACTAAAAAAAGAATTTCTAAAAACTAAAAAAGAAATTTCAAATACTGAGCAAAATGCAGATGCAATCATTTTTTGTGAAGGAAAGAATTTTTCTTTTAAACAAATTATTGACTCAATAGAAAAGAAATCTTCAATAAGTAATTTCAAAATTCATTCTTCAAACAGTTTTAGTGTTGTTGGAAGTAATTCCAAAAATAAATCCGGAGAAATAATTGCTTTTTAAATTTGCGAATAAGCTGTCGGCTCCAGGAAAATTTTGGTAATGCGCGAAACTGTGTTTGCATATTCCGGCGCTTTGACGATCCTTTGCCAGTCTGCGTCTGCGCCGAAAGCTGCCCAACTTTTATCATGCTCATCCATGTTCGCAAACGTTATCATGTAAGTGAGACAAGGCATATCATTTCCGGCGATCACCTCTCCAAAAAAAACGCGGTTCAATTTTGTTCTGTCAAAAATTACAAACTCTTCGTTGTTAAACATTTTTAGTTTTCTTCTTAATGCATCTTCATTATATCCCTCATAAGTGCGCAATTCAAAAATCCGAGGCGCTTTTGATGGAATGATTATTTGCGGTTGTCCGTCAAAAGCGATCATCAATTTTGTTTTGAAACGTGTGTACGGAAATTTATCAGCAGTTATCTGGTCATAATTTGCAGAAGCTTTTCTAAAGTCAGCATCATTTTTCAATTGCGAATTAACAACGGGAAAATCTTCCCACGAAGAATATGGAATCAGTAAATAAATTTTTGCCGGATCGGATTTGCCTGTTTCTTTAAACACACCAACATTTTTTACTCCGAATTTATTCAGTGCGGGAATTAATGCATTTTGAAAATAATTGTGCAGATCGGTTTCACTCGTTCCAAAATGCGCTTCATACTCTCTTAATTCGTACAAAGACTTTTTATCAGGAGCATTCTTGCCATTAGCGAAACTAACCGCATTCGCAGAAAGCGCAGAAGCAGCAAGCAGTGACAATCTTACAAATTTTCTTCTTTGCATAATTTATTTTTTAAAGGGTTGAACGAAGATAAGAAAGGTTGGAATTGATAATTGAACTGGGTAAAAAAATTCTCATTTTCATAAATAAGGTAGAAATACTTCTTACATTTTATTACCTTAATTTTGAAAAACTCTAATATAGGCCTGATGGCGTTAATTGAAATTCAATTGCCCTCTTCGGTTTCAAAAGCATTGCGGTTGCGCCAAAAATCTCTGCAGCAACAGCAAATCAAAATATTGAAAAGATTATTGAAAAAAGCACGTTTCACGCAATTCGGTCAGCATTATCAATTTGATAAAATCCTATTCTCAAAAAGTCCCGAAAAAAAATTTAAAGAACTCGTTCCGATTTTTGATTACAATACCATCTACAAGGAATGGTGGTACAAAACATTAAAAGGAAAACCAGATGTATGTTGGCCGGGAAAAATAAAATATTATGCGTTAAGCTCCGGCACATCGGAATCGGCAAGCAAGTTTATTCCGATCACCAGCGATCTGCTTCGAGGCAACAGAATGGTTATGATAAAACAATTATTGTCGTTGCGAACATATCATGATATTCCTGTGAAAAGCATCAGCAAAGGCTGGCTGATGATTGGTGGCAGCACTGATCTGCAAAAAGGTTCCGGCTTTTACGCGGGAGATCTTAGTGGAATTTCTGCAAGAAAACTTCCGTTTTGGTTCGCGCCATTTTATAAACCCGGAAAAAAAATTGCCAAAACAAAAGACTGGAATAAAAAAATTGAAGCCGTAGTTAAACAAGCGCCAAATTGGGATATTGGTTTTATCGTCGGCGTACCTGCATGGATTCAGTTGTGCATTGAAAAAATTATTGAGAAATATAATCTTAAAAATATTCATGAGCTGTGGCCAAATCTTGGATTTTATGTTCACGGCGGCGTTTCTTTCGAACCATATAAAAAAGGATTTGAAAAATTATTGGGAAAGCCGGTAACTTATATAGAAACTTATCTCGCATCGGAAGGATTTATCGCATACCAGGATCGCCAATACACAAAAAGTATGCGGCTCGTAACGTCAGAGCATATTTTTTTAGAGTTTATTCCTTTCAACGATAAAAATTTTAATAGCGATGGAAATCTTGTTGAGAATCCTGAAGTGTTTATGATCCATGAAGTGGAAGAAAATAAAGATTATGCTATTTTATTAAGTACGAGCGCAGGAGCATGGAGATATCTTATTGGTGACACGATTCAATTCACAGATAAAAAACGTTGCGAAATTATTATCACCGGTCGCATTAAACATTACCTGAGTTTGGTCGGAGAACATCTTAGCATTGATAATATGAACAAAGCTGTTCAGTCAGCAGCGCAAGAATTTAATATTTCTATTCCTGAATTTACAGTTGCCGGTGTGCCACACGGATTATTTTTTGCTCATCAATGGTATGTTGCAACAGATGATAAGGTTGATACAGGTTTGTTGCGAAAAAAAATAGATGAAGAATTAAAAAAATTGAATGATGATTATGCTGTAGAAAGAACAAGCGCGTTGAAAGATATTTATGTAAAAGTATTACCCGAATCCGCATTCATGAAATTTTTGCAATTAAAGGGAAAAGTCGGCGGCCAGCATAAATTTCCACGAGTGCTGAAAGGAGATATTTTTAATGACTGGCAGAATTTTTTAGCGGCAGAAAAATATTAATTATTGATGGATCAGTATATAAATTCGCAACAGCTTTTTCAGTAAGCTTTTTTTTCAGAACTTGTAAGCCGGATAAGATATTCGTTATTAAAACGCTCAGTAATAAATATGCTTCAGGATATATTGAAAGGTCTTGCTCTCGGATTTGTGCTGGTCTTATCAGTTGGTCCTATTATTTTTACGATCATCAAACAAAGTTTGACTAACGGTTACAAAGGCGGATTGAGTTTTGTTGCCGGCGTTTGGTTGAGCGATATAATTTTAGTTACACTTAGTAATGCATTCACATCGCTCGTTGCGGAATTACTCGAGCATAAAAGAGAAATTGGAATCGGCGGTAGCATTTTTTTAATTGCTATGGGTGCATATTTTGTTTTCTTTAAGAAAGTAACCCTCACCAGTACTGGCAATGGCGAAATATCAAGATTTCGAAAACGAGATATGGCAAAAATTTTCGCGTCAGGATTTATTATCAATACACTCAATCCGGGAGTGATAATTTTTTGGCTGGGTAATGCAACAGTTTTATCGCTTACTCACACATTTCGGCAACGCATCATCATTTTTTCTGTTTGTCTTGTAGTAAATATGGCGGCAGATGTTGGTAAAGTGATGATGGCAGGTAAACTTGGCAAGCGATTGACACTGCATAACCTTTCTATTATCAATAAAATTTCAGGAATAATTTTAATTGGATTTGGTGTTGTGCTTGCGTGGGGAGTAATTTTTATTACACATAAATCGTAGCATTAACAAAATACTTGCAATTGCTGTTTGTAAGTTTGAATAATTAATTACAGAATGAAAAAGTTGTTTTTTATTTTTTTCAGTGTGTTGAATTTGCATCTTGCCGCGCAAACCAATGTTGTTATTTTGGAAAAGAACGGAGAGAATGTGAAAACTTACGCAGCAGGAGTGGAAATTACATTTGAAACAATTTACCATCAATGGTTTGATGGAGTAATAACTGCAGTTCGTCACGACAGCGTTTTCGTAAATGATTACCCTTTTCATTATAGAGAAATCGCGACCATAAAAGCGGAAAGAAAAGGATTGAATTATTCAGAAGACGGCGTGTTGCTGATGATTGCCGGCGGTGGAGTTTTATTACTGAACGCAGTCAATGGCGCATATCGTGGCGATAAAGCAAAATCATGGTACACGTCCGGAAGTATTATAACAGCAGCCGCTCTATTGGTTGGTGGATTTTTATTAACAAAAAGCCGGTTTAAAACATATCATCTCGGAAAAAAATTTACACTTGAATATCTTGCACTCGATCTGGACAAAAAATGATCATTAATTTTTCCGATGGCTTCCAAGGCAAAAAAATTTCTGCAAAAATGCTGGAAAATATTTAAGCGTGTTTTCATTATTTTATTTTGCCTGCAATTATTTTATATCCTTTTATTGAAGTGGGTGGATCCGCCAATTACTTTAACACAACTCTCAAGTTTTGTGACTGGTAACGGATTAAAAAGAGATTATGTTGGCATGAAACGAATTTCTCCTTATGCGAAACTTGCTGTGATCGCTTCGGAAGATCAATTATTTCCTGACCACGATGGATTTGATTTTAAGTCGATTGAAAAAGCGATGAAGCATAATCAGAAAAGCAGATCATTGCACGGAGCCAGCACAATAAGCCAGCAGGTTGCAAAAAACGTTTTTTTATGGCAGGGACGTGGATGGATTAGAAAAAGCCTTGAAGCATATTTCACATTTATGATTGAAATAATTTGGGGAAAGAAAAGAATTTTAGAAGTATATCTTAATGTAAGCGAAATGGGTAAAGGAGTTTTTGGAATTGAAGCCGCATCTGAATATTATTTTGCGAAACATGCCAAAAGTCTTACGCGACAAGAATCTTCATTGATTGCTTCCTGCATGCCTAATCCCAAAGTGTATACAATAAAGCCTTTATCA
>DATHPY010000183.1:0-3635 GCA_035483315.1 Puia sp.
CAACATCATTGCTTGCCATTGCTGAAGCAGTGGAAAATCTCAGGAACGGAAAATGTGATATTGCTATCGCAGGTGGTGTTGCGATCACTTCTCCAATAAAAAGCGGGCATATTTACCAGGATGGTGCAATGCTTAGCCGCGATGGTCATTGTCGTTCTTTTGATATTGATGCGCAGGGAACTGTTTTTAGTGATGGTGCCGGCGCCGTGTTATTAAAGAACAGGGAAGATGCGGAACGTGATGGCGATAAAATTTACGCGATCATAAAAGGTGTTGGTGTAAATAATGATGGCGGCGGAAAAGGAAGTTTTACTGCGCCAAGTGCAGAAGGACAAGCAGGAGCAATTGCATTGGCGATCCAGGATTCAGGAATTTCTTCTTCAGATATTTCTTATGTAGAAGCGCATGGAACGGCAACTCCGCTCGGCGATCCGATCGAGATCGAAGGATTAAATATTGCTTTCGGCAACACGAAGAAAAAACAATATTGCGCAATTGGTTCCATCAAAAGCAATATGGGGCATCTTACGGCAGCCGCTGGTGTCGCGGGTTTCATCAAAACGGTTTTGTCTTTGCAAAATAAAAAATTGCTTCCTTCAATAAATTTCAAACAACCAAATCCAAATATTGATTTTGCAAACAGTCCGTTTTTTGTGAATGATAAATTGCAGGATTGGACTGCGGAAAAAAGAATTGCAGGCGTAAGTTCTTTCGGAGTTGGTGGAACAAATGTGCATGTTGTGGTTGAAGAATTTGAAAATGTTGCGAAGACATCTGCAAGCGGCAAAAATCTTCAACTCATCAATTGGTCTGCAAAAACTGCAACAAGCAGAGATGAGTACGCAAAAAAATTATCTGCCTGGATCAAAAAAAATCCGAAAATAAATTTAGCAGATGTTGCATTCACTTTGCAGACATCAAGACAGAATTTTAACAGCCGTCGTTTTGTAATTGCTGCTGATAATAACGAATTGGTTGAAAAATTAAATGCAGCTCCTCTTGCAACTGAATCAAAACAATTACAGGAAAATTTGAGCGAACTTGTTTTTGTATTTCCCGGGCAAGGTTCACAATATGTGAATATGGGAACTGACCTGTACAAAAACGAACCTGTGTTTCGCAAAGCTGTTGACGAATGTGCTGAAATATTAAAAGCAACATTAAAAGAAGATATTCGTGAAATCATCTACCCAAAAAATAATAATGCAGAAGCAGAAGAAAAAATAAACAACACTTATTACACACAGCCTGCAATGTTTGTTATTGAATATGCAACGGCAAAGCTCTGGATGAGTTGGGGGTTGAAACCAAATGCATTTGTGGGACATAGTATTGGAGAATTTGTAGCAGCGCATCTTGCTGGCGTTTTTAGTTTGGAAGATGGATTAAAACTGATCGCAACACGCGGACGCATGATGTATGAATTGCCGCGAGGAAGTATGCTTGCTGTTCGTTCTGAATTCGAAAAGATTTCTTCATTAATAACAAATGACCTTTCTCTTGCAGTCATTAATAGTCCGGGCTCTTGTGTAATTGCTGGACCGCTTGATTCAATCGAAAATTTTTCAAAAGCTCTTTCAGAAAAAAATATTTCCAATAGATTATTATCTACAAGCCACGCATTTCATTCTTCCATGATGGATTCCATCGTGAAGCCATTTGAAGAAGTAGTGAAAGCAGTTAAATTAAGTCTTCCAAAAATTCCGATCGTTTCAACAGTCACCGGAAAATGGATGTCGGATGAAAATGCAACTGATCCATCTTATTGGGCAAGTCATCTTCGCTCAACAGTTCGTTTTGCAAATGCTGTTGCTACTCTTTTGGAAGAAGATAATAAACTGATCCTGGAAACAGGTCCAAAAAATGTTACTGCTTCTTTGATCCGTCAACAGGCTGCAAAAAAATTATCAGTATCAATTCCGAGTTTGGATATTTCTGAGGGACAGTCCGAATCCTATTCTATTTTAAAAGCAGTTGGTCAGTTGTGGCTTAATGGAATTGATATTGACTGGGATTTATTTTATGCAGGCCAGGAAAGAATAAAATTGAATTTGCCAACTTACGCATTCGACAAAACGCTTTATTGGGTCAACCCGATTATAAGCAATGCTACTAACGTTAATGTGCAACCGATGAATTATTTATTGGTGAATAATGATGCAGTACAAATTAATCATCAACCCGAAAACACACAGCAAAATAATATTATGAGAAAAGATGCATTGATTGAACAAATAAAAGGAATATTGGAGAATGCTTCCGGCATCGAGATGGAAGGTATTACTCCGGATATGAGTTTTATTGAAATTGGTCTGGATTCTTTGCTTCTTACACAAATTGCATTGAATCTGAAAAAAGAATTCGCGTTGCCAATTTCTTTCAGACAACTTACTGAAGAGTATGGAAGTCTTGATCTGCTCGCAACTTATCTTGATGCAAATCTTCCAAAAGAAAAAGCTCAACCTCAACAACA
Source organism: Puia sp. (assembly GCA_035483315.1). Taxonomy (GTDB): domain Bacteria; phylum Bacteroidota; class Bacteroidia; order Chitinophagales; family Chitinophagaceae; genus Puia. The sequence goes on from DATHPY010000183.1 coordinate 2,474, forward strand.
ATACGCAGCAGTTCAACAACCACAAATTGTGAACATGCCGGATCTTTCTTCGTTACCGGCCGGAAATAATAATTCTGTTATCGGATTAATTTCTCAGCAAATACAATTGCTCGCACAACAGATCGCGATATTACAAAACCGATCAGCAACTGCAACTACGAATGTGATTCCTGTAAATGCTGCTCCATCAACAAATGGTTCAACAAATAAATCAGCGGGTTTAAAAATTGAATCAGCAGGATTATCAGCAGACGAAGTCGTTGAATTAAAAAAACCATTCGGCGCAACAGCGCGTATCGAAAAACAAGCATCTAAATTAAGTGAGAAGCAACAAAAATTTCTTGCGGATTTCACCATCGCGTATAATAAAAAAACAAAAAACAGTAAAGAGTACACACAGAAACATCGCGCATACATGGCAGATCCACGCGTTGTTTCTGGTTTCAGACCAGTGACAAAAGAAATTGTTTATCCTCTTGTCGTAAATAAATCTAAAGGTTCGCGTCTCTGGGATATTGACGGCAATGAATATATTGATGCCTTAAATGGATTTGGTTCAAACATGTTTGGATATCAACCCGACTTTATTACCAAAGCGCTCAAACAACAAATTGAAAATGGTTATGAAGTAGGACCGCAGCATGAATTAGCCGGCGAAGTTTGCAAGCTTATTTGTGAATTCACCAATTTCGACAGAGCGGGATTATGTAATACTGGATCAGAAGCAGTGCTCGGCGCAATGCGTATCGCGAGAACAGTTACCGGTCGTTCAACGATCGTTGCTTTCTCAGGCTCTTATCATGGAATTGTTGATGAGGTGATTGTTCGCGGAACAAAAAAATTAAAATCATTTCCTGCAGCTCCGGGAATTATGCCAGAAGCTGTACAAAATATGCTGATCTTAGATTATGGCACAGATGAAAGTTTGAAAATAATAAGGGAACGCGCGCACGAATTTGCTGCGGTGATGGTTGAAACTGTACAAAGCAGAAGACCGGAATTTCAACCGGTTGAATTTTTAAAAGAACTTAGAAAAATTACTGAAGAATCAGGAACAGCTTTAATTTTTGACGAAGTGATCACCGGTTTCAGAATGCATCCCGGCGGAGCACAGGCAATATTTGGTGTAAGCGCAGATATGGGAACTTATGGAAAAGTTGTT
>DATHPY010000184.1:0-4904 GCA_035483315.1 Puia sp.
TTTACTGAAGAATGAGAGTACATTTTTGAATGACAACTGAAAATCGACATAATAAAAAATACAGCAATTATATATGATAATAAATATTTCATAATTAAAATTTTTGAAAATAAATAAATGCAGATAACCCTGCACGCGCAAGGGCTCTATCTGTTTTACAGAAAAATGTTCTTAACTAAATATGTAAACTATGAACGTGGAGGTTGAAAGATTTTGGAATTAAATCCCGATAATAAATTTAAACTGATATTAGCTTTTGAAGGATTTATTTTTGTAGCGAAAAAATAATCAACGTTTAAATTTTTATTGTCTGCAAAAAGATCTTCGGTTTTATCTTTGGATGTTTTTTGTGAAGAAGATTGCTGCGCATCGTTATTTGTATCTTTTGATTGTTTTTCACAATCGCAGGTTGTGGTTGAGTTCGCGATACGAATTATTTCACAACTCCAATAATTTATCATTCTGCCGTAATGAAACAGCAGCATAAGAAATACGCAAAATATCGCCAGAATTTTTCGCGGCATTAGTTTTATTCTGACAGAAAATTACGCAAATATTTTTTATAGAATAACTTTATCAGACAAAAACAAAATTATCGTGGAGAAATTTATAAGAAATCCTGAAGTAAGATGGTCTGATCTTGATCCTAATTTTCATTTGCGCCATTCGGTTTATTATGATTATGGCGCTAACTGCAGATTTTATTTTTTAGAAGAATATGGATTGACGACAGCTATTATGCAACAATCACATTTTGGCCCGATCTTGTTTCGTGAAGAAGCGATTTTCCGAAGAGAAATTAAAATGGGAGATAAAATTTCAATTGATCTGCAATTAACAAAATCGAGAAAAGATTTTTCGAGATGGAGTATTACTCATCAAATTTTTAAAAATGAAAATATTTTAGCCGCTGTTATTAATGTTGACGGCGCGTGGATAAATACTATCGAAAGAAAACTTGCCACGCCGCCGCAACAAATTGTTGAAGTTTTTGACAAGATGCCGAAAGTGGATGGATTTGAATGGCAGTGATTGATGATGATCGTTGATAGTTGGCCGTTTGCCGCTGTGAAACCAAAGCTTAATAGTAGCAATAACGACGAACGGATCTCGCCCCAGGCGAGACGATGATGCTATGAAAACTGAAGCTGGTATCAAAATAATTAAAAATTAATAATTGATAATAAAAAGCAACGATGAGCATGAGAAATCGTATATCGTATTGTCAAACCCTAATCAGTATTCAAAGACTTAACAATTTGTTTTAGATTTGCACGTTAATTTTATAAATAAATTTCTCTATGAAAAAGTTATTTTGTTTATCTCTGTTTTCTTCTTTCCTGTTTTTTGCACACGCACAATTGGGAAGTGGTGATATTGCAGATGGATTGAAGCAGGCTTTGACGATTGGTGCGCAAAAAAGCGCTGACAGACTTTCTGCCGTTGATGGATTTTTTAAAGATGCAGCTGTGAAAATTTTAATGCCGCCGGAAGCGCAGAAAGTTGAAAAAACTTTGCGTGGCATGGGAATGGGTCAAATGGTTGACAATGCCATTTTAAGTATGAACCGCGCTGCGGAAGATGCATCGAAATCAGCCGCTCCTATTTTTATTAATGCAATAAAAAACATGAGCATCGGTGATGCTGTTGGAATTTTGCGTGGACCAGATACTGCTGCAACTTCTTACCTGAAAAAAGGTACAACTCCACAATTAACTGTTGCGTTCAAACCAGTTATTGAAGCATCATTGCAAAAAACTGATGCAACTAAATATTGGAAAAGTTTATTCGAAACCTACAATAAAGTTCCTTTCGTAAAAAAGATAAACCCCGACCTCACAGCTTATGCCACGCAAAAAGCAATTGAAGGCATTTTTTATTATGTCGCTGTTGAAGAAAAAAATATTCGAAAAAATCCTGCCGCTCAGGCAACGGATCTGCTGAAAAAAGTTTTCGGTGGAAAGTAATTGTGAAGAATCAAGATTCAAGGCACAAGGAACAAGAAAGCCCACTTCGGAATTAAAGCCTTGTACCTTGTTTCTTGTATCTTGAATCTTACATCTCTTGTTTCTTAACCCTTGTTCCTTGCACCTTGTGCCTTAATTTTGCGCGCAATGTTAACCCGCGCTTTCTCTTTATATCGCAATGCATATAGTGGTTTGTCACGTTCTACCTGGTTATTATCTTTTGTAATGCTGGTGAACCGGAGCGGAACAATGGTGATTCCGTTCATGACAATTTATCTCACGCAACCTTCAATGGGTTACAGCATCGGGCAAGCAGGTTTTGTAATGGGATTATTTGGGCTTGGCGCAGTTTGCGGCGGCTTCATCGGCGGAAAACTCACTGATAAAATTGGTTTTCATCGCGTGCAATTAATAACATTAACCGGCGGTGGAATCATGTTTATGGTTTTGGGACAGATGAAAAGTTACCCGCTAATTTGCATAGTTACTTTTGTTTTGAGTTTGGTGAATGAGGCTTTTCGCCCAGCGAACTCCACGGCCATAGCGCATTACAGCAAAGAAGAAAACAGAACCCGTTCTTATTCGCTCAATCGTTTGGCAATTAATTTAGGCTGGGCTGTTGGTGGCGCAATTGGCGGTATACTTGCATCTATTAATTATCATTTATTATTTTGGGTTGATGGTGGAACAAATTTGCTCGCCGTTTTCTTACTTCGTTATTTTTTATCTCCGGCTAATAATGTAGCAACTCATCAGAAAAAGCAGGAACATACAAAAATTTATAAATCCGCATATAACGATCATGAGTACCTGTTTTTTATTTTGTTCACTGTTTTATTCGCAACCTGCTTTTTTCAATTGTTCACCACGCTTCCGGTTTATTACAAAAACTATTTGCATCTGAATGAATTTTATATCGGGATGCTTATGGCGTTGAATGGTTTAATAATCGTTCTTGTTGAAATGGTTTTAGTTTTTAAAATGGAAGGGAAAAAAGAAAATCTTTTTTATATCAGTGGCGGCGTTTTAATAGTAGGCATTTCTTATTTATTATTAAATATCCTGCCAGGTTCGGCAATGATGGGTGTGTTGTGCATGATCGTTGTAACATTTGGTGAGATATTTTCTATGCCATTTATGAATTCATTCTGGATATCGAGAACGTCTGTAAACAATCGCGGGCAATATGCAGGATTGTACACGATAGCATGGTCAACGGCACAGGTGCTGGGACCATCAAGCGGTTCGCAAATTGTGGAACATTTCAGTTTTAGAACTTTGTGGTGGGTTGCGGCAGCAGTGTGCGTTACGTCGTCGTTTGGCTTTAGATGGTTGAGGCAAGGCACAAGGTTCAAGATACAAGGCACAAGGCTTTAATTTTGGAGTTGCCTTTCTTGTTTCTTGGCCTTGATTCTTGTGCCTTCACTTTGTGCCTTGATTCTTGTTCCTTGTATCTTTGACTCATGCAGGAAAAAATCTTCATGTTTCATAACCGGCTTACAAAAGTATTTCGTCATTTAAGCAAACTGGCGAAGCGGCAAAATATTTCCTGTTATCGCATTTATGATTATGATCTCCCTGAATTCCCCTTTTGTATCGAATTGTATGATGACAAAATTTATCTCGCTGAATACAAAAAAAAATATGCGTTAGGTGATAATGCACATGAATTATGGTTACAACAATGCCTGTCGGTGATTACAGAGGTTACAGGAATTTATGATGAAAAAATATTTATACGTGAACGCAAACGTAAAGCAAACAGGCTTGACCATTATGAAAAGTTAGATGATGAGAAAGATTTTTTTATAGTTGAAGAAGCAGAATTGAAATTTAAGATCAATCTTACCGATTATCTTGATACCGGTTTATTTTTAGATCACAGAATTACAAGATCAATAATAAAGGAAGAATCAAAAAACAAAAATGTGTTGAATCTTTTTTGTTACACAGGTTCTTTTTCTGTTTATGCTGCAGCTGGCGGCGCTTCTTCAATAACTTCTGTGGATCTCTCTAACACATATTTGCAATGGGCTGAAGAAAATATGCAGCTTAATAATTTTTTTGATGAAAAAAAACATCATTTCGTGCAGGCGGATGTGAAACAGTATTTGGATGAATTGCCGAAAATTTTTTTTGATATTGTTATTATGGATCCGCCAACGTTCAGCAACAGCAAACGAATGAAAAATTTTCTGGACATTCAGCGCGATCATGCAGAACTCATCAACAAAACACTCCATTCAATGAAAGCCGGGGCCACACTGTATTTCAGTACCAACTTCAGCAAGTTTGTTTTAGAAAAAGAAAAGATAAAATCATCTCAAATAAAAGACATCACCAAAGCCACAACTCCGTTTGATTTTCAAAGAAAGTTATTCCGTTATTGTTTCAGAATAATAAAATAACTGCTCTTATTCACACTATGTGTATATTAAGTGCTATGCAAATATGCGGGAGAAAAAAATATTTGCATAACAATCTCAACTAAAAATGCGCAAGCGTATACTGATCATGACTGAATGGTTTTATCCGGGCTTTAAAGCAGGCGGACCAATTCGCGCCTGTCATAATCTTGCGATGCTGTTAAAGGACGAATATGATCTGTATATTTTTACATCAGACAGAGATTTGAAAAGCGAATCGCCTTATGCAACTGTTACTCCAAACCGATGGGTTAATTTTTCTGCAAACATCAAAGTGTATTACGCGTCGCCGGAGAATTTAACATGGTTCAGCATAAAAAAAGAAATACAAAAAATTGAAGCAGCTCATGTTTACTTGAATAGTATGTATTCTCTTTATTTCACCATCTATCCTTTGTTGATGAAACGTCTTGGTAAATTAAAATCAAATATTATTTTATCGCCAAGAGGCATGCTGAAAGAAAGTGCATTGCAATTTAAATACGCAAAAAAGAAATCTTTCCTGGAAATG
>DATHPY010000185.1:0-4009 GCA_035483315.1 Puia sp.
AAACACTGGAGCATCACCCACCACCCGCGTTGGCTTGTTGTGCTTCGCGTGGCGCTGGGCATTTGTCTTTTTGTAAAAGGTATTTCCTTTATGATGAATGCCGTCACGCTACAAGAGTTGATCAGTAACGATATGGTAATATCAAAAGGTATAAACTGGTTACCACTTTTCATAACCTGGGCGCATCTGTTGGGCGGTTTTCTGATCATCATCGGATTATACACACGCGTGGCGGTTATTTTTCAAATTCCAATTCTTATTGGCGCTGTGATTTTTATAATGACAAAAGAAAAAATGTTTGGACCTGGTTCTGAATTGGCTTTTGCTCTTGTTATTCTTGTGTTGCTATTTTTCTTTTTAATAGAAGGAAGCGGCCCGATCTCTTTGGACAATCATTTTAGCAGCAACATGAAAAATAATTTGCAGTAATTCACTCGCTACTCCTCACTCGCCTATTGATACTGAATATAAACCGGCTGCGGTTTCAACTTCAATACTTCCTGTGGAGTTAACATGCGGCTGTTTTTTTCGCGGAAATCATTTTTGTAAAACAGTTTGAAACCGGTAAACTGAACTGGTTCTTTATAAATAAATTCCCTGTACGTAGTTAATTTTCTTGATTGCGCTCCCCATCCATCCATATCCATCACGATCTGCACTTCAGGACGCGTTTCGATTTTTTTATAGTTAGTGACCATCGCATGCGTGAAGCGATGAACCACTAATATTTTCGGCGGAAGATCATTTTCCTTAACTAGTTTTGCTAAGTAGTTGGTGACAAAATTCACATCGGTCGCATCCATTGTACCAATCACAGTTCCGGGTTTTTTTCCTGTCTTCATGGAAAACTCTGGATCAATTCCCAAATGCACCTGTGGCATTTTTAAATATTTTTCAAGCAAAGGAATTTCTGTTTCCACATTGCTTTTTCCAACCTGTACATCTAAAAAAACAATTGCGTTAATTCTCGCAGCCAACCCAAGCACAGTATCAATTTGCTTGAAAGGCATACGCAGCTTGTATTTCCCGTCTTTACCCGGACTCCCCTGCGCGGTCACTGCTATATAATGCAATGCCGGCTCAACTTCCATTGTTGTATCGGCAGCCTGCCATTTTTTTACTTCGCCCTGCAATTTTTCCAACATTTCATTTGGCGGAAATGCACCGAGTGCGCCCATTTGTTTTGAATACAAATTTCCGTAATAAGCAACAATTCTTTTAAAAGGAAGAATTGCACCTGCGTTTGGATAAACCGTTTTTACCGGCCATCTTCCCGATGAATCACCGTTAGTTATTTTGATAAGTTTTTGATTAAATAAACCGGTATCCAATATAGATGGAACAGTTGCCACTGGATTTTTTGTGGAAGAATCTTTTACAGAATCTTTTACAGCTGCAGCTTTTTTCTGATCTTCCGAGTATGCGTTTCCGCAACTGCTGAATAAAATGGCAATGCAATAAGTCAATGACAATAATAAAATTGCATTAAGCGCGAAGGAGCGACTTTGAGTGTTGTTCAAGTTATTTCTTTTTGTGTAATTAGAGTGGCGTTTCATAGGGAGATCTTTATAAGCGCAAAAGTATAATCATGATATCTATTTCACAACGCTAAAACACCCGTTTTATTTCAGTAATTACTTTTTTTTTGAACAGATGTGGATAAAAAAGCAAACGCACTTTAAATTAAAATTTGCATTGATTTTCACAAAATTATATAAGCCACTAATTATTTGCTGTTAACTATTCTGTAAAAAAAATTTGACTGCTGAAAATTTTATTAGTCTATAAATTTGGTAGACTAATAATTGTGCTGTAATCTTGCATCACAAGAGTTATGTGGCCGAGTGGCGAGGCGGAGGTTCGCAAGACCTTTTACGATGGTTCGAATCCATCCGTAACTGCAGACAAAGATTTTTTTGGCAAGCAATCGTTAGACGGGCGGTGTTTCTACATCGCCTTTTTTATTTTATGGGAATCATCAGAATTTTTTGTTTGGGAAATGCGTTGGGCATTCTGTCAGCATTTTGCAAATGATAAAGTTTTTGTTCCGGCATACGCTCTACTTTTTGCAAATTGGGAACAAGACAAGCCATTCCATCTTCTGAAAGTATATAAACCGAACCAAGCGAAGTGTTGTGAGAAAATGTTGCGTTCTTATCCGCCATCAATCCTTGTATTTCTTTTTCATCTTTGTTATTCAGCCAAAAAGTATTTGGATTCTGAAATAAATTATTGTTGGAAATATCCGGGAACACATATTCCGACAATGGTTTACCCGGCAATGATTTTAATAAAGAATCATTATTAAATTTTTGTCCGTACGCAATGCCCGAAACAAATAATGCAAGAATGAATATCTTTTTCATAGCTTTTTTATCTACTGATGAAAAGCATGATGAATTTACACAAAAAATAGAAAATTTATTTACCAGAATGTAAGCATGTGGCTGTTCGTTCTGATTATTTTTTTGTCAATATTATATGAGTAGCTTTTTCTCCGTCTATCTTTTGTATTTCGGTGAAACCCAATTTAGGTAAATCAATTCCGGAAAATAAATGTTCTCCTGAACCAAGAAAGATGGGTGAGAATGCCAATCTTATTTCATCAATATGCCCCGCTTGCAGGAATTGATGAATTGTTGAAACCCCGCCTCCGATACGGATGTCTTTTCCATCAGCCACTTTTTTAGCTTCTTCCAACGCAGCCTCAATCCCATTTGTTACAAAGTGGAATATTGTTCCGCCTTTCATTTCGATAGGCTCCTTTGCGTAATGAGTCAAGACAAATACAGGAACATGAAATGGCGGATCTTCACCCCACCAGCCTTTCCAATCATCATCTTTCCATTCCCCGCGAACAGGTCCAAACATATTGCGTCCCATGATACAGGCGCCCACATTTTCAAATGATTTTTCGGTGATGTCATTATCTATTTCTTCAGTTCCACCATCTTTGCCAATAATTTTGTGAAAAGTTTTTGTCGTGAACATCCATGCGAAAATCTCCTCACCTCTTGTTCCTAATGGATTGTCTATATTTTGATTGGTGCCTGCGCCAAATCCGTCTAAGGAAACTGAAAAAGCAACTATCTTGACTTTGCCCATATCTAATCTGTTTTAGAAAATATTAAAGTCCGTTTATTAAAATTACAAAAGTAAAATAAAATTTGTCGTCAAATTTATAACTCGAAGTTTTGAGCTACCGTTGATGCGTATATAAAATCAAGTCCGTGAATTTAACTTTTCATTGGACAGAATAGGGAATAATTTACCATAGTGTTGTACTACTATTTAGCATCGTTGCGTCGCACTCTTGTGCGACGACAATTCTATTGAGCGCCCTACTAACGGTTAGGCGCAAACGTTGCTATGATTCCTGCCTTCGCAGGAATGACGGAAACACCCGACGCAATTGCACGTCATTTCTGCGAAGGCAGGAATCTGAAACTCCCGCTATCTCAGCGGAGTCTGGCGCAGCCGACCCCGCTTAATTACGCAGGGTCTCGGGCCAAATACACAAGCTCTTCGCGAAGACCGTGCTTGGGCAAAAAAATTAGTTTGTGAAAAAGCGATATAACCAATATGCTGTAAAAAATACAGCAAATACATCAAAATCAATTCTTCCAAGTACTGCAGATTGATTTGTTGCTACGAGAAAATTTGAAGAATCGCTCTTATCGTAGAAAACTTTGACATGCTCACCCTGCTTGAACGGTTTTAAATTGAAATAAAAAATACCAGTATTGCATTTGCCAGTAACCCATTTGTTTTCTTTTGTCAGAAACCTAACGAAAATGTTTTTTTGTATTAACATTTGCCCAAATGAATATGGGTTTTTAAAAGTTGTGTCATAAGTTTCAGTATAAATAATACCATCAGCTTCTATACCGGTCTTTCGTAAATCATCGTTTTTAGGTTTATATAAAATAGCTACAGCAATACCAATCAAACCGAGTCCAGAAAAAATAATCGGCAAGTAACTTTTTAAAGAATCAATATCCATAAGCGG
>DATHPY010000186.1:0-8307 GCA_035483315.1 Puia sp.
TGTTGGCAATTACGTGTAGATGCAGATGTTTTTTATCAATGTGTTTTGTGATTGAATACTGAGTATTAACCATTCCTATTTTTTCAAGTATTCTTTGGCAATCAAAACCATTTTTTCATCACTGGGATTCTCTCCAGGATAAAAACTTAATATTCCATGAAAGACCGCTCTTTCTTTAGAGGGTTTTAATTGTTGTTGCATTTCGAAATCTTTTGCCATAAGTTTATAATCGTGACCTCTTACTCCATCAGTTTCGAGCACAACGGATCTTTTCATATCCATGCACACATATCTGCAGCAGCCGTAGAAAGATCTGCCTGTTATTACTTTACTTATCACGGTTTAATTGGTTTAGCAGTTCATCAAATTGGTTCCTGTAATTTTCGAAATACAGGAGTGTTTTCAATAATCCTTCTTGGTGTGCAAGTTTGGTCAGCTGATTTAGGTTATTCGACATGCCGATAAGTTTAAGGACAATATGTCTGTCCTCTTCACTGAGCCTCGCTTTTACTTCTCCTTTAATGCCCATTTCCCGTAAGTATCTTGAATAAGATAATCCAGCTTTTGATGATTTTTGTCTGACTACAAAATGCTCCGGTTTATTAAATCTCACGCCGATCAGTATGTCACGTTTAATAATTTTAGCGGGTCTGCCACCTTTAAAATTTCTTTTTATCTTTTCCATGTCTTCACTTTTTCGACCAACGGGAGAAAAAGCGAGCGAAGAGTTTTTGTGCAACAAAAACACCGCTCACTTTTGAAATTCCGGAAGTCTTCACTGATTTTTTTAGTGTAAAATTTCGATCTTGTTTTTTTGTACCAGATATTCATTTACATCTTTATGAAGTTCATATAAAATACTTTTATCCTGGTATCGCTTATCAATCGATAAGGCAAATTTGGTAATGTTCTGACCTGCATTATCTCGGTTCAAATACAAATAAATGTTTTCATGTGTTTCCATAAATGGTCGAGCCCTTCTAAAAAAAGCAAGTGAGTTAAGAATAAGAAAATTTGTCACTCCTTCTTTACGAATATTGATTGTCTGAAAAGAAAGAAAATCGAAAAAGCCTTCGAATACACAAATTGAATTTGAGTCATTGTCAATGAATGTAAAATCTTTGGGCGAGTTGCTTCCTTTGAATTCAGCATTACGAAGTTCGTATCCTCCGCAACGATTCTTAAAACCAATTGCCCGATATGTTTTTTCATATGATTTATAAGATATTTCATGGCAATAGGTATTTGCCAACTGTTGGTCAATTCCCCTGCGTTTAAGATATTTCACGAGCCGAGAATGTTGGATACGCGTGACCGTTATAATATTAATTTTACTTTCGCAAGTAATTTTTTTCTTTTCGATTTGCAAACGGGGCTGTTGAAAAGAAAAATTACTCTCTAACATTTTTAAAAACTCAGAGATTGAACAACGATAATAAAGTAATCCAAAATCAATGATATTTCCTCCTTCTCCTAATCCATGGTCATACCAAACATTCATCTTTTTATTTACTTTGAATGATGGCTCCTTTTCTTCACGCAAGGGTGATAAATACCAGTAATCATGATTTCTGATTTTCTGCGGGTGATGCCCAAGTTTGCTCAGATATTCTACCAGATCGATTTTTTTTGCAAGCGCACACGATAATAATTTTTGATTTTCCATGTTTAATAATTTTAAGTTCATATAGAATTGATGAAAAAAATAGTTGCGCGCACAAAATACAGTGCAACTATTTTTTTCAGTCAAATCTGTTGAGGAAATTTAATTGGCAGATTTTGTATTTGATCTCAGCATCTGGTGAATATCATCTGCATCATGATAAATTACTCCACCTATTTTTGAATAAGGTAGAGTCCCATTGACACGAAGATTCTGCAATGTTCCTGGCGAAATGTTCAGCAGCTTGCGAACATCTTTGGATTTAAGATATTTCTTAGAAGGAGATCCAACATGTTCCTTGAGAAGGCTTTTGATTTCAAATAGCATTTGTCTTTTGAAATCATTTAGATCATCTGTGGTAAGTAACTGTTCTCTGTAAATCCGAGGTTTCTCAAAATAATTCTTTTTTTCGTTCTTCACATTGTCCATAACACACATTTTTTGTAATTAATAATATCAATTCAATCCAAAGTTATTAAATTCCTTTTCGCATTCCATATTTTTTTTAAAGTAATTGTTAATCTAACAGTATAGCACATACGTAAATCATGATACAAAATAAATCTGTTTTAATCTATTTTCATGCACTTTACTTCGCTTTACACTTGCACGTAAATACCAATACCCACAGTTCGGCTGTTTTTGACTTATTTCACAACTTGTAATTTCACTTTTTCTTTATTCTCAGTCAACCGGCTTTGTAATAATTCCATATCCATTCCTATTTTAGATTGTGTTACACGCGCATAAATCATGGTCGTACTTATTTTCGAATGACCGAGCATTTTACTGATTGACTCAATTGGGACACCGTTCATAAGCGTTACCGTCGTCGCAAATGTGTGCCGGGCAAGATGAAAGGTGAGATATTTTTTAATCCCGCATATTTCTGCAATCATCTTTAAACTCCGGTTGACTTCCTGGTTACTGATTTTTGGGAAAACCGTATCTCTCACTTTTGCGGCCTCCTGTTTACTGAATTTATTTACTATCGAAATTGCAGGCAGAAGTAAAGGAATATTTACAGCGACACCGGTTTTCTCTCTCGAACTTTTAATCCATTTGACTCCATCAATTCCTGAGATTATTTGCTGTGGTTTTAATTCAATGAGGTCTACATAAGATAGTCCAGTATAGCAACTGAATATAAACAAATCCCTTACTGTTTGCATTCCTGGGTCTGTCAAATCAAAAGTTTCCATCGCGAGCAATTCATCAGCACTCAGGTAATCTCTTTCAGTGCGCTTGAATTTTAATTGATAATGCTTGAAAGGATCTTTTTCAATCCACTCGTTCTTTGCTGCCCAGCTTACCATTTTTTTTAGCCGCTCAAGATGTTTCATTGTACCATTATTTGTGCAAGGATCATTTTTTCGAATCGGGTTATTGCGCAAAAAATATTCAAAGGCTGTAATGAATTCGTATTTTAAATCATTAAGATAAATATCGGAAGCGTTATATTTTTTCTTGAGAAAATTCTTGAGGTATTTTGCAGTAGAAAAATAATTTTTCAAAGTCCCATACTTAATCACTTTTTGCATCATCGAATTATGCTGTTCGGTTAACCAAAGCAGAGTATACTTTGTTTTTTCAACATCAATTCCTAGGTACGCATTCTTCAAAATTTCAGCGGTTAGAATATTGTCATCGAGATCCAACTCACGGTAATGGCTTGCAACCTTCCCTCTTATTTTCTCTAAATAACTATTAAGTTCTATTAGCGCTTCACTTTTTGGCTTAGCCATTCCCTTTGAAGAATTCCAATCTTCTTTCTTCGCCCATAACTTTAGAGCAAGTTCAGTACGCGTTTTATTTACTACGATCCTTACATATACTGGATATTTATCTTCGACTGGCCTATTTTGACGCAATAAAAAGTGCACGCCAAATGTGTTCTTATTTTTCATTTTTATAAATTTTTAATGATTAAATCTTGTTCACCTTTTTGTTCACCTCTTTTTAAAATCCTGTTCACCTTTCTGTTCACCCAAAAATTGACTTTTCTAGTCAAAAAAGCTCAAAATCATTCAAAACACAAAATTGCATAACAATGAAAGGCAATGAGTTAAGTCGATGTGGTGAACAAAATTACTGTTCACCTCTTTTAAAAAGCTTGTTCACCTTATTGTTCACGCGTGAACTGGTATTTTTTGCAATAAATTAATGTGGGAAAAATAAAAAAAGCCCGTAAACAGTGAGTTTCACGAGCCATTGGCGTCCGTTGCCCCGAGAACCGTCGGGATGACAGGATTCGAACCTGCGGCCCCTTCGTCCCGAACGAAGTGCGCTACCGGGCTGCGCTACATCCCGAAAAATCAGCATCATAAAAATAAAAAACAAGATTGCCATTGCAAATATTTTTTTTAAAATTTTGCTGATGGCTATTTTAAGACCAATATTGAATAAAGAATAAAAAGTATCTCGCCCGGGGCGAGACCGGTTACATAAAAATAAAAAGTAAAAAATAAAGGCTAAAAAAATTAATGATGAATGTGTGAAGTAAAAAGATCAGGCATCGTTAAATCAGAGGTACTTCTATAGGTAATTTCGTTCGATTCGTTTTCAACAGCTCCGATCATTTTGGAATGTGATTTGCAAATATGCTGCAATGAGCTTGCATAATTATCCCGAAAAGCTTTTTTAGGATATGCGCAAAGCAAACACATTGGATGTTGCGAACAGAACTTGTTCCATAAATGCTCTAAATAAATTGTTGCGCCGTGTAATTCTTCATCCCACAAAATGGAAACCATTTCTCCAAATGCTCTTATTTTATGACTATCATGAGGAACTTTATCAATGATTTCTGATATTGTTTTTTCAAACAACGAATCATCCGGCCAGTTATTAACCATAAATTTTGAAAGAATATCTGAAGTGTTGAGCGGCATAAAAAGATTTAGATCCTGCAACATTTCTACATTATAACCTTGATTTTTTATGCTGTTTTTTAAACCGTTGAGATGAACTTCGGTGGCAATAACTATTGAAGTGTCGCCGATTTTAATTCCACCGATTACAAATTTACTCAATGAGTTTATTAAGGTTTCATCATTTTCATACACATGCACAACGTGATCGCTGCACGCTTCTTCAGCCCAAAAAATATCCGTATTGATATGATGCCAATCCATAAAACTATTAATGAAGTTTAGTAAATATCACCTTTTTTTTATTGTAAGAATAATTTATTAATGCACGCAGTGTCATTGGATAATTAGGCTGAGTACACGAAAATGAAGATGTAGTCCAATTAAAATGTACGTAATCAAACTGATGGCAATCGTCTTTATTATCGTTATTGTAATCGCGGCTTTTATCGGGTACAGTTTAAGAAAAAAAGATTAAAAAAACCGCTGGGTGGGATTACATACCGGGCCTTTGATAATGGGCATTACCGGCGATCATGAAAGAATGGATGCGACAACTATTGCGGATACAGTAAATATTGCTTCGCGATTAGAAAGTCTCACAAAATACTACAAAGGCAATATTTTGTTGAGCGCCGCAACTCTAAAAAATATTGCAAACCCGGAAGCATTTTATCTGCGTCATCTGGGCAGTGTTCAATTAAAAGGCAAAATAGAATCTATCAGTATTTATGAATGCTTTAATGGAGGAGATGAAAGCGATGTTCAAAAAAAATTAGCTTCACTGTTTTTTTTAGCGAAGCGATGACGTACTATTTAAACCGATCTTTCACACAGGCTTCTAATAAATTTTATCGTGTTCTGGAACTTCATCCCGAAGATCTGATAACAAAATTATTCCTGAATAAGACCAATCATTATTTGAATAACGGAATCCCCAGCAATTGGACAGGAGTGGAGGAAATGCAAAATAAATAGAATGAGTTATGAGAGCAGGTAATTTTATGGAATACATTTTCATTGGTTAAATTCTAAGATAAGTGCTGTTATGTTTTGTACATACGTGGCTACTGAAGGCAAATAAAAGCAAGTATAATTAACCGAGACGGAATCCAACTCAGTATAAACGTGCGTATATCAACGTTAGTTTATTTTCCGATGCAGAAAATGAACCGCCGCAATTGGCGCGGTTTTCAGAAGAATTAGTGACAAATTAGTGATATGAATTTTTATTATTAATAACTAACGTAAATAGATAGCTGAAATAAAAATGTAAAGTCAGAACTCTAAAAAATATTCTTTGAAATTTTTCTTTTCCACGTTCGGGTGATGATGAACTTCCATTTAATTGATTTTCGATTTTTATTTTAAAAATTAAATTTCGTCTTCTTTTAAGTGTAGTAATAAAAGCACCAACACCAAAAAACCTGCAATACGTTCAGCTGCGCCTAACCCGTTCCAAATGGCGCTTTGCCACATGGCAAACCATTCTCCTCCGATAACCTCAAATCCGGCAAACCAAATAATGATGCCAATAATAATTCCTGCAACAGCCCAATTTTTTGAAGCATGGAATTTTGCCGCTCCGCTTTTTAAGTTTTTAAATAATAACCAACTTCCTTTTATACAGCAAAAAGCCATCGCTGTTTCCATAATGATAATTAAAATATATGCAGTATGAAAAACATAAATATTGTTGATGCTTCTGTAATGAATATGGCTTTCTGGAAATGTGGTATCCATTTTCAGAACATGCGCTACAAACAGATAATTGCTATAATAATCGGTAATATTTCCAAAAGCGACCAACAAGGCCATTAAGCCAATGGCGGCTACAGCAATTGTCTTTGCCAGGCGAAGCAGAAAAGCCGTAGTATACATGGGTTAAGAAATTTGCAGAGTTGAATTATATTTTAAAAGTAATTCAATTATAAATTCACTTCCTTCATTTTCTTTCGTTTGCACTTTTATTTCACCGCCATGTGCTTTGATAATGTTATCAAGAAATAGTAATTTAAATCAAATTCTCTCTCGCGCCCCAGTTTTGCTTTGAATGTTAAAAGATAAGGAAAACTATCAAGAACCATAAAATCTCTCCACTTCATTTTATTTTCACAGCGGGAAATATAAACAGGAAAAAAGATTGATTTTACGGCAAACTTATCAAAGCATAGAAGTTTTACAATTTAATCATAATTGGATCGGTGATTTATATTTGTCTGTGTCTGCCATGTTGTAACTTTATTTATTTGAACAAACATATTCAATGAGTGAACGAGATCTGCAACCGAAAAACTTGCTGGCTAATCATAGCGAAGGCATCCACATGGAACCCGGCTCTGCGGAAGAATTACGGCATTTTAAAAAAAGTCAAAAAAATTTTGCAAAACAGTTTGAATTGTTTTTTCCAGACAATCTTGCCAATAAAACAATTGTTGTAATACCCAGCCTTACACTGGATCAGCAGGTGCTTGGAAAAATAAGCGGAGCATTGCATTATGAAGAAAGACTCTTATGCCTGTTGATGTTGCTTCGGATGCCACGCACTCATGTGATCTATGTAACCAGCATGCCGATTGATTCAATTATTATTGATTACTATCTTCATTTGTTACCAGGCATCACCAGTTATCATGCGAAAGAAAGGCTTACTCTATTAAGTTGTTACGACATGTCTCCCATTTCACTTACGGAAAAAATTTTACAGAGACGACGCCTGATGGAGCGAATAAAAAAAAGTATACCGTCCGGTCATGTGGCGCATATGGCCTGTTTCAATACTACGGAATATGAACGAACGTTAGCAGTATATCTTGGCATCCCCATATTTGGTTGTGACCCGGCGCTAAAATATTGGGGAACTAAAAGTGGCAGCCGGAAAATTTTTTTAGCTGCAGGAGTGCCAATGCCGCCGGGAGTGGAAGATGTAAAAAATTTTGATCACCTGGCGCACACGGTAATGGCATTAAAAGAAATGTATCCGGGTTTGAAGAAAGCGGTTTTAAAATTAAACGATGGATTTTCCGGCGAGGGCAATGCCACAGTGAATTACCCTGAGCATTTAACAAACAGGGAAATGTTTGATTGGATCCAGAATAATCTGTATGCAGCGATAGTTCCCGTCGCTAAGGATCTGAGCACTGAAATGTTTATGCAAAAGTTTTCCGAAATGAGTGGTGTAGTGGAAGCATTTATAGATGGCGATATAAAAATGTCTCCATCGGTACAATGCAGAATAAATCCTTTGGGGCAGGTAGAAATTATTGCGACGCATGACCAGGTGTTAGGTGGGGAGAGCGGACAGATATATATTGGGGCGCACTTTCCATGTAATGAAAGTTACCGGGCAGAAATAGCTGGTTTAGGAAAATTAATTGGTGAGGAATTAAAAAACAAAGGAATATTGGGCCGCTTTAGTATTGATTTTATTTCTGTAAAAGAAGATGATAAATGGAATCATTACGCAATTGAAATAAACCTGCGAAAAGGCGGCACTACACATCCATTTTTAATGCTTGAGTTTTTAACAAATGGACATTACAATGAAACAACTGGTTTGTTTGAAACACCAAATAAAAAACAAAGCTATTATTTTACGTCAGATAATTTGCAGAGCGATTCCTACAAAGGTCTTACGCCGGAAGACCTTATTGATATTGCAATGTTCCATGGATTACATTTCGATAGCTCAACGCAGAAAGGAGTAATGTTTCACATGATTGGCGCGTTATCACAGTTTGGAAAGATAGGCATCGTTTGCATCGGCGAATCGCC
>DATHPY010000187.1:0-2278 GCA_035483315.1 Puia sp.
AAATTTTGATTCTTCATAAGCAAAAACAAGATGCTGCGGCTTTAATTCAAATGATTGATAGGGAATCCGGAACAAAAAGCGAATAATCAAAAGCCTAATTATTCAAAAAATGGAAGTACGTCGTTTTCGCAATATTGAAAAGAAAAATTTCAAAGAATATTTTTTAGATTTTTTAATGATAATTGGCTATTCGGTTATATATTGACGTTAGCTATCAAAAATAAATATTCATGCCACTAATCGTTCACTAATTCCTCTCAAACCCAGTAGAATTCTGCATTGGAAAGTAAACTAACGGTAATATACACACGTTTATACGGAGTTAGATTCAATCTCAGCCGATTATACTTGCTTTTTGTTGCTTTTATTTGCCCTTAGTAGCCTTTTTCTTGTTGCTAATTTGGTTACTAATGAAGTAGTGACCAGATTTCAGATGTAGTTAGGGAGAGATTATAGGCACCAATGATACAGTATGATACGCAATGATACAGCCTGATACGATTATCAACTATTTAAAAGCAATTGAAATAATCAAATTTGGATTTTCGATTCTATTTATAAATGTAAACCCCTATCACGGTCAAGCACGAGTCAAAAAAAACCAACAGATATAAATGCATTAGCCGATGAATATTTGAGATTGTCTTTTCATGGACTTCGCGCAAAAGACAATTCTTTCAACGCAACAATGAAAACTGATTTCGATGAAAGCATTGGAAAAATAAATATCATTCCTCAGGATATTGGAAGAGTGCTTTTGAATTTATACAATAATGCATTTTACGCAGTGAATGAGAAAATGAAAACTGCTGATGAAAATTATCAGCCATCAGTTTCAGTTGAAACAAAAAAAATAAATGATAAAGTTATACTAACCGTGATGGATAATGGTAACGGCATTCCGCAAAAAGTAGTTGATAAAATATTTCAACCTTTCTTCACCACAAAACCAACAGGGCAAGGAATTGGACTGGGTTTAAGCCTGAGTTATGATATCGTAAAAGCGCGGTGGAGAAATAACCGTCGATACCACAGAAGAAGAATATTCGGAATTTACGCTCCGCTTGCCGGGAGCGCTTGTGCATGGGGGTTAATCATTTTCATTATACATTTCTTGATTTCGAATATCCATCCGCGTTAGTCCCTCCAAAAGGATAGACTTATCTCTTTTTGATGTAGGTAACGGTGACCCAGTTTGCTGGCGCATCGAGCTGTTTCCACCCGACGTACACAAATATGGGCCGCAGATTCCCGGCATATGCATTCTCAAGCCTCTCGATGATGCCGGTTAAAGAGTCGGTGTAGGTTAACGCATACAGGGTTCCTGGGTTTTTTACCGTATCATTGGAAGGATTAAAATAAAAACCACCACAGGTCGCGCAAGCCCCATAATTCCATCCAATGATTACCCCCAGATTTTCCTGCTCCTGCTGCGATTTCCTGCAATCACTGAACAAAAAGCATAAACTGATCGCCGAAAGGAAAATGAAGCGTATCACATGAAAGTTTTTTATTTGACAGCTCAGTGGAAAATAACGTTGCAATCTGGTACATGATTTTACCGTAGATGGTATTATCAACTATTGTAACCTTCATTGCCCATTGGTTTCCCCAGGCGTTTTTTGTCCTGCCTCTAATAATCGAAAAATGAAAACTCATATCACTAATTGTTCACTAATTCCTCCCAAACCCAGTAGAATTGCGGTACTTAATATTCTGCATTGTTGATAATTAATCTAATTACCACAGAGTTTTCTTGTCGCAATATATCTTTATGCTGAATCCCAATTCATTTCATATTTTTAATAAACAGATTACTGATACAAGCTTTTCGAACTGAATATTTCTTTGAAGATCAGTAATTGGATTGTTCTTCTTATATAACATCAACCAAAACTAAACCTGCTACATGGAAGTACATCATCATCCCCACGTAGAAAAGAAAAATTTCAAAGAATATTTTTTGGAATTCTTAATGATATTTCTTGCTGTGACGATGAGCTTTTTTGCAGAAAATGTAAGAGAGCATATATCAGAACATAACCGCGCAAAGGAAAATGCAATATCATTAGTGCAGGATTTGCTACATGACACAGCGGCGATTAACGTGCAGAGTAAATCCGGCAGGATTTATATAGCCGTAACAGATAGCCTGCTGAATCTTAGTAAGAAAACTGTTAAAAGGTAGAAATTCCGCTCAATTCTCTTTTTATACAAGATTCACATATTGGACAATTCCTATCTCATGGAACCGAGACACATTTGAACAAATTAAAAA
>DATHPY010000188.1:0-2635 GCA_035483315.1 Puia sp.
CACCAATTGGGCGATCAACAATAAAACGGCAATTTATCTTTTAATGCTGATTGTTTCTGGCTGGGGAATTTCTACATTCATAACAACTCCGAAAGAACAGTTTCCCGATATTGTTATTCCCACAATTTATGTTTCTACAACTTATGTCGGTAATTCTCCAAAAGATGTTGAGAATTTAATTACACGTCCGATAGAAAAACAAATTAAAAGTATCACAGGAGCTAAAATAAATAAACTTACCAGCACTTCTGTACAGGATTATTCTGCAATAATGGTAGAATTTGAAACTGATGTGCAAACAGATGTGGCTTTGCAAAAAGTAAAAGATGCTGTTGATAAATCCAAGATTGATCTGCCAACAGATCTCACCACGCAACCCGATGTGCAGGAAGTGAGTTTTTCCGATCAGCCGATAATGTATGTGAACGTAAGTGGTGATTATGACATGCAACGTTTAAAAAAATATGCAGATGATATAAAAGATAAATTAGAAGACCTTGCTCAAATTAACCGCGTTGATGAAGTGGGCGCGCCGGAAAGAGAATTCCAGATAAACGTTGACAATTATAAAATGCAAAGCGCCAATATCACCTTTAATGATATCGCCAATGCAGTTGCCGGGGAAAACATGGACATTACCGGTGGTCTAATTGAAGTGGGAAATATGAAACGAACCATGCAGCTGAAAGGCCAGTTTCATACAGCGGACTATATAGCGCAGGTTGTATTACGCAATACCTCGGGCAATCCAATCTATTTAAAAGATATAGCGCAGATCAAAGACACGGTTAAGCAAAGTGAAAGTTATGCGCGCTTAATGGGAAAGAATGTGATCACATTGAACATCATCAAACGCAGCGGCGAAAACCTCATCGAAACAACTGATGGCGTTAAGGATGTTATCAAAGAAATGCAAGATCAATTACCTAAGGATTTGCATTTGGTCATCACAGGAGATACAAGTACAGACACAAGAAATTCATTTAAAGATCTGGTGAATTCAATTGTTATCGGTTTCGTTCTGGTATTGCTCATATTGATGTTTTTCATGGGCGTTACCAATGCGTTTTTTGTGGCGTTATCTGTTCCTTTAAGCATGTTCGTGGCATTTGTTTTTTTGCCGGCTGCCAATCTAATCATCGGCGCTAATGTTACATTAAATTTCATGGTGTTGTTTGCATTGCTTTTCGGGCTGGGTATTATTGTTGATGATGCCATTGTGGTAATTGAAAATACTCACCGCATATTTTCACAGTCGCAGGGAAAAATAAATTCTACAATGGCTGCAAGAATTGCTGCCGGTGAAGTGTTTGTTCCGGTATTATCAGGAACGCTAACGACGCTTGCTCCATTTTTTCCATTATTATTTTGGCCGGGCATCATCGGTAAATTCATGATATACCTTCCGGCTATGCTGATCTTTACTTTATCAGCGTCGCTGATCGTGGCATTTATTATGAATCCTGTGTTTGCAGTTGATTTCATGAACCATGAAGAACATGGCAAATCAAAAAAATCGGACATTTTTAAAAAGCCATTGTTCTGGATATTTTTAGGTGTCGGAATAGTTTCAGATCTCAGCCATCAGCCATTTTTTGGAAACCTGCTTATACTTTTTGCCATTTTAATGGTGATAAATAAATATATTTTCGACGGGTTGATCCATTCTTTTCAAAATAAAACTTTGCCCTGGATAATGAGTCATTATGAAACATTATTACGCTGGGCATTGAAAGGATGGAGACCGGCATGGCTTTTATTCAGTACTTTTTTGTTACTGGTATTTTCTATAATTTTTATTGGGATAAGAAAAGTTCCTGTCGTGTTTTTCCCGAAAGGAGACCCCAATTTTATTTTCGTGTATTTAAAATTACCTATTGGTACCAATGTTAATTACACTGATTCCATAACAAAAGATCTGGAAAATCGCGTGTACAAAGTACTCAACATTGATCCCGTGCATGGAAAAGAAAACCCGGTAGTATCAAGTGTGATCTCGAATGTAGCAATCGGCGCAAACGATCCAACCAGCGGCGACAGAAGCACACATCCTGAGTTAGGTCGTGTGCAGGTTTCATTTGTTGAATATGAAAAACGTGCGGGAAAATCTACAAGACCTTATTTGGATTCCGTTCGTGCTGCGATGAAAGGAATTCCTGGTGCAACCATCAGCGTTGACCAGGAACAAAATGGTCCACCGACTGATCCGCCAATTAATATTGAAGTAGCCAGTGATAATTTTGACAACCTTACAAAAACCGGTGTTGCGTTAAAAAATTATCTTGATTCATTACAGATTCCCGGAATAGAAGAATTAAAAATGGATGTTGATCTTACCAATCCCGAAATAACATTGAAGGTTAACCGGGAAAGAGCAATGATCGAAGGAATTTCCACACAACAGATCGGGATGCAAATAAGAACCGCATTATTTGGAAGGGAATTGTCGAAAATAAAAGAAAATAAAGACGAATATAAAATTCAGTTGCGCAATAATGAATTGCAGAGGAATAATCTTTCCGATCTGTTGAACATGAAAGTATATTTCAGAGATCTTGCGACTGGTGGTTTTAAAAATATTCCCATCAGCAATTTGGTGACCGTTGATTATACCACCACTTATGGAAGTATAAAA
>DATHPY010000189.1:0-2003 GCA_035483315.1 Puia sp.
TACACTGTGAAAAAAAAACCATCCTTTGTTTTTAATATTACGAACGCTTGTAAGTCCGGACCAAACACCGATCAAAACTAATTTTGTTTTTTTAATGAATGATAAATGCGCATATTTTTTTATAAAATAATTGGTCGCAAAAATTAAAGCAGTAATAAAGATCAGCGCACCAATAACGCGCGTATACGAAATATGCCCCGTGCGTGACTGAAATATTTTTTTAAATTCATCGAGCGTGTACATTCCCACAATATCATATTGAACGATGATTGTAATTCCAAGAACAATAAGTAAGGTGACAAAATCAAATGCTCTTTCCGCAAGAATTGTCCCAACAAGTTTATCAGCAGGAACTTTTTCATAACGAGCGAGAATTGTACATTTCAAAACTTCTCCTAATCGCGGAAATGCAAGATTGGCCCAATAGCCGATAAGCACAGATAAAAAAGTATTTCGGACGGATGGTTTATAACCTAATGGTTCAATCATTATTTTCCATCGCACCGCTCTGAAAAAATGAGCGAATAAAAGAGATATTGTTGCAGGAATGAGATATATAAAATTTGTACCGGCGAGGTTGCTTTTTATTTCTCCCCAGCTCGATTTTCTCAATGTAAGCCACAATAAAAAAAATCCAAAACCTAAAAACAACATGTATTGCAATAGGCTTCGCAATCTTTTATTCATAAGTCAACTTTTTTTTGTCTCACAGATTTCGCAGATGTACACAGATTTTATCTTTTATTTCATCTGTGAAAGCTGCACAAATCTGCGAGCAATATCAAATTTTATTTCCTTCTTTCGGAAAAATTACTCTTGGTGTAAATTTTTTTGCTTCTTCAAAATCCATCGTGGCATACGAAATTACAATCACCACATCACCGGTTGCTCCGCGCCGCGCAGCCGGCCCGTTCAAACAACAAATTCCTGACCCGCGTTTTCCCTTAATAATATAGGTTTCAATTCTCGAGCCATTATTCACATTTACAACCTGTATCTTTTCGTTCTCAATTAAATTAGCAGCTTCCATCAGGTCTTCATCAAGTGTTAAACTTCCAACATAATTCAGGTTAGCTTCCGTAATTACAGCACGGTGAATCTTCGACTTTAAAACTTCTATTTGCATACTCATTCTCTTATTATTCTTAATTTTTATTACACCATTTTGTTGCACGAATTTTTACGAATTACGCGAATTAATCTCTCGCTATTTTTTGCCACAAATTGTACAGAAGCACAGAGAAAGCCAGAGTGTTAAATTTGCAAATCTTGGACTATTAATTTTGTTATCAATTTCTAATTAGAACTAATCCGTAAAAATTCGTGTAATTCGTGTCAACGCAAAAGTAACAATCTCACGTCAGTTGTGTTCAATGTTAAGCAGCATATTATCAATCAATCGTATTTCATGTTGAAGCGCAGCGATTAGTGCTACTATTTTTTGTGAACCGTTCCAGGTTTCTATTTCAGCCAAATCATCTGCATCGCCGATTTCAACATAATCAATAATAAAATCTTTTTTTATAAGAATTGATTTTGCTTCATCAACAATATCAATAAGACTACCGGTTTTGATATTTTGTTTCAAATACATCAATGCTTCATAAATAGCAGTTGCATTTTTTCTCTCGCTTTCATTCAATCGCATGTTGCGGCTGCTCATAGCCAATCCGTCGGGTTCGCGTAAAGTTTCACAGGCAATAAATTGAATGTTGGATTTCATTATTTCAAGCAAACGTTTTACAACCATGCATTGCTGATAGTCCTTCTGTCCCATAAATAAAAAATCCGGCTCAACTATTTTCAGTAGCCGAAACATCACCTGGCAAACTCCCTGGAAGTGTCCCGGACGAAATTTTCCTTCTAATATTGTTTCGAGATAACCCAGGTCATAATGTTCTAAATTATCGGTTCCATCGGGGTATATTTCATCAACAGCCGGAAGAAATAAAATATCAACGCCATTTTTTTTAAGAAGATAAATATCATTCTCAATCGTTACG
>DATHPY010000190.1:0-3874 GCA_035483315.1 Puia sp.
AATGCGTTTTATGAAAGCGCATCCTCAAAAAATATTTTTTGGAGATGGTGTTGGAGATTTTTCGTCGAAGCTTGCATTTCGTGCAAGTGGTTTCGCGATTAATGGTGGCTATCCGGCAAAACTCAGTTATTTCAACCAGGATTTTTTGACCAACCATTTTGATCTCTATCTTTATTTTTTCAGCAAGCAAAACGAGTTACACTCAGTTATTAATACTTCAGATTCTGTGTACGATCAATTGTTTTCTGAATATGGAATTTTTGGACTTGCTGTATTCGTTTTTTTTTATGCATGGTTCTTTATAAAAAAGATAAATAAGATTGGATATGCTTTGCCGTTAGTTTTTTTATTGCTTAGCGTTTTTGCTGTTGGATATTGGTTTGAACAATTGTCAATTGTTGTTTTTTTTGAATTACTGATGTTTTTAAATGTTAAAGAAGAAAAAAAGACGAATGAGTTTTATGCAGAATGATAATATTAAGATCAGCGTATTAATGCCGGTGTATAATGCTTCGAATTATATATCAGAAGCAATTGAATCGGTTTTAAAACAAACTTTTTCAGATTTTGAATTGCTGATAATTGATGACGGTTCTACTGATAATACTGCTGAAATCGTGCGCAATTTTAAAGATCCGCGAATTGTTTTTATTCAACAGCAAAATGCAGGAATTGCAATTGCTTTAAATAACGGATTGAAATTTACGCGTGCTGAATATATTGCGAGGTTTGATGCGGACGATATCTGCTACGCAAACAGGCTGGAAACCCAATATGAATTTATGATCAATAATCCCGTCTATGTTGTAGTTGGTTCGGATGTTGATTATGTTGACGTTGATGGCAATTTTATTTTTTCTCACCAGGCGCCTGCATATACAAACACGCAAATTAAGAATTTGCCTTATTCGGTTTGTCCTTTTATTCACTCAAGCGTTTTATTTAAAAAATCAATTATTCCCGATGCCGGATATAACGTACATGCTCATACGTTTGAGGATCATTTTTTATGGTTGCAGATTATGAGCCAGGGAAAATTCCACAATCTTTCACAATCACTAATGCAGGTAAGATTAAACCCTCAATCATTAACCATTGATGAAAAATGGAGACCGAAAGAATTTATTTCTATAAAATATAAAGCATTGGAGAAATTAAATATTTCTCCGTATGATGGCGAAATATTACTTACAATTTTAAAAAAGCAGGATAATAGGAAAATCAAAACCGGTTCATATCAGGCGCTGCTCGCCAAAAAATTTTTATGGAATAATTATCAACCGTTGCAGGCGAGAAGAAACATTAAAAAAGCAATCTTATTAAATCCTTTTCATCTTGATAATTATCTTGTTTTAGGAATGAGTTTTTTGCCCCGTAATGTGATCTCAAAAATATATTCGACAGTAAAAACAAAATATAATTTTCATAATTCTGAACAGGATTTGATAAGTGAAAAACAATTACAATATTGAATGGCAGCAGAAAAGAAAATAAAATTATTTGTTGATGCTCATGTGTTCGATAAAGAGTTCCAGGGAACACAGACATTTATCCGGGGTTTATATAAATCCCTGCTGGAAAAATATTCGTCTGAATTGGAAATTTACTTTGGCGTTAATGATGTTGATAAACTTTCTTCAAACCTTCCCTTCGTCTCTCCATCAAGAATATTAAAATACAAAAAGAGTAATTCTAATTTTTTGAGACTGTTTACTGATGTGCCTTATTTTATCAGAAAATATCAATTCGATTTTGCACATTTTCAAAATATATCACTGCAAAATAAAAGCAGCTGTAAAACAATAATCACGCTGCACGATATTATTTTTAACGATTTCCCCAATGAGTTCCCGCTGATTTATCGTAATGCAAGAAATTTTTTATTCAGGAGAAGTATTAAACGGGCTGCAGTTAAAACCTCTGTTTCTACCTACTCACGGGATAGAATTTCTTATCGCTACAAAATTTTGCCGGAAGATATTCATGTTGTTCCCAATGCCGCCAATTACACGCTGTCAAACTGCAGCTTATCAAAAAAAGAAGCTTCATCTGAAATTATGGAAAAGTTTGGAATTGAGAATTTCATTTTATGTGTTAGCAGGATAGAGCCAAGAAAAAATCATTTGTTGTTATTTGATAAATATTTGAAACTGGAATTATACAAAAAAAATATCCCATTAGTTTTTGTCGGAAAAAAATCAATTGATGTTTCTCATCTTAACAAACGCATTAATGAGCTAACTGAGGATCAGAAAAAAATGTTTTATTGGTACGAACAGGTTAGCCAGGAAGATTTA
This sequence comes from Puia sp., assembly GCA_035483315.1. GTDB lineage: Bacteria > Bacteroidota > Bacteroidia > Chitinophagales > Chitinophagaceae > Puia. The sequence goes on from DATHPY010000190.1 coordinate 2,298, forward strand.
ATAAGATTATACAAAGCATGCAGACTTTTTGTTTATCCGTCAAAAGCGGAAGGATTCGGTATTCCGCCATTGGAGGCTATAACTTGCGGAGCCCCTGTTTTGTGTTCGAATGTTTCAGCTATGAAGGACTATTATTTTTTTAAACCATACACTTTTGATCCGGATGATGAAAAAGATTTTGAAGAAAAGCTAAATCATACAATTCATAATCTTCCCACTGAAAATTTTATAAAAAAAACGGCTGACGAAGTTTTTAATAGTTATTCGTGGCAGCGGAGCGCAGATATTTTTTATAATCTTTTAAATTCAAATCAACAATGCGGAAACTGAAAATTGCCATATTAGGAACACGTGGCATTCCGAATAATTACGGAGGCTTTGAATATGCAGCAGAGAAACTCTCTGCCGGCCTGGTCTTGCGTGGTCACGATGTAACTGTTTATAATTCTCATAATCATCCTTATCAAAAAAAATCATGGAATGATGTGCAAATTGTTCATTGTTACGATCCGGAAAATAAAATCGGAACTGCAGGTCAGTTTATTTATGATCTGAATTGTATTAAAGATGCGCGGCGCAGAAATTTTGATGTTATCTTAATGATGGGTTATACGAGCAATGCTGTTTGGGGGAAATTGTATCCTGAAAAAAGCATTATCATTACCAATATGGATGGAATAGAATGGCAAAGAGAAAAATATGCCAAACCTGTTCAGCTTTTTTTAAAGTATGCAGAAAAACTTGCAATCAGGCATAGTGATTTTTATATTGCTGACTCTGTCATTATTCAAAATTATCTCAGCGAAAAATACAAGATCAACCCGGAATATATTCCTTATGGCGCAGATATGCCGCAATACAATGCAAAAAAAGTTTCAGAAAATCTTCCCGGTAAGAAACAAAAATATTTTTTGTTAATGGCAAGAATGGAGCCTGAGAATAATGTAGAAACCATTCTTGAAGGATTTCATAAAAGCAATTCAGAAAAAAATTTTGTTGTGATCGGAAATGCTGAAAACCGTTTTGGAAAATATCTTGTCAACAGGTTTAAAAATGATACACGAATTGAATTTGCCGGCTCAATTTTTAATCCGCAAAGGGTAAATAATTTACTGGCGAAAGCATATATTTATTTTCACGGGCACAGTGTTGGCGGAACAAACCCTTCATTGCTTCAGGCAATGGCGAACATGGCATTGATTGCGTCTCACAATAATATTTTTAATCAGTCTGTTCTGCAAAATGATGCGTTATATTTTTCTGATCATCATGATGTACAACATATCATTGATAATACCAGGTTTGGAGTAAAAGAAGAAAAGATGATAAATAATAACCTGGAAAAAATTAACCATGAATTTAACTGGGAAAAGATTATTGACCGCTATGAAGAATTTATCTGCGAATGCTATTTTAGATAAACTCTTGAAAAAATTATTTGTTATAAAGGAAAATCTTGCTGATACAATAACTTATTATCACCTGGCTCTATTTCTTATAAGTTTGCCATTTGATTCTTTGTACAGTCGTGTTATTTTACTGAGCCTAGCAATTCACACGCTTATTCACATTAAAAA
>DATHPY010000191.1:0-4741 GCA_035483315.1 Puia sp.
TCGCCTTTGTTAACTTTCTGTCCGTCTTTTACATTTAATGTTGCGCCGTAAGGAACGTTATTGGTAATTAATAAACGATCATTTTTTACATCCATGATACGCACTTCACCCGTACGTCCAATTACGATCTGCACTTTACCATCATTGCTTTCCGTAGTTACTGTACGCAATCCATCGAACTGAACTGTTCCGTCAAATTTTGCAACCATTGTAGATTCAACAGATGCAGAGCCCGCAACACCACCAACGTGGAATGTACGAAGTGTTAACTGCGTTCCTGGTTCTCCAATTGACTGCGCCGCGATGATACCAACTGCATCACCTCTTTGAGCAGTATAACCAGTTGCAAGATTTTTTCCATAACATCTTACACAAACACCACGTTTACTTTCGCAGGTCAATACCGAACGGATCTCAACAATTTCAATTCCGCTTTCTTCAATTTTCTTACCAATTTCGTCGGTAATTTGTTCGCCGGCGCCTACAAGCAATTCGTCGTTCTGCGGATCGTACACATTATGCAATGAAGTACGTCCTAAAATTCTATCGTATAATGGTTCAACAATATCTTCATTATCTTTCAATGCAGAAGTTGCAATTCCTCTCAACGTTCCGCAATCTTCTTCGGTAATAACAACATCCTGCGCAACGTCAACAAGACGACGGGTAAGATAACCTGCATCCGCTGTTTTCAACGCAGTATCTGCAAGACCTTTACGCGCACCGTGCGTAGAAATGAAATAATCCAACACGTTCAATCCGCCTTTGAAGTTGGAAAGAATTGGATTCTCGATAATTTCACTTCCTGTTGAACCTGATTTTCTCGGCTTCGCCATCAATCCGCGGATACCTGCGAGCTGTTTGATTTGTTGTTTAGAACCACGCGCTCCGGAATCAAGCATCATGTACACAGAATTGAATCCCTGTTTGTCAGTGCTCAATTCGCGTATGAGCGTCTCCGTTATACGCGTATCAACACGGCTCCATATATCCACTATCTGGTTATATCTTTCATTATTTGTTATCAATCCCATGTTATAATTCTCCCACACTTCATCTACTTCAACTTTTGCATTATCGAGCAACAGTTCTTTTGAATCCGGAATGATAAGATCATTAATGTTGAATGATAATCCACCGCGGAAAGCCATACGGAAACCTAATTGTTTGATATCATCCAAAAACTTCGCGGTTTTTGGAACGTTTGTCCATTTGATGATATCACCGATTATTTCGCGCAGAGATTTTTTTGTAAGCAGTGCATTAATATACCCTACTTCCGCAGGAACGTGTTGGTTAAACAACACTCTGCCAACAGTGGTTTCGATTAATTTTTTTTCGAGGCTGCCATCATTCTCATTTCTAACGTTTGTTTTTACTTTGATGTACGCGTGCAGGTCAATCTGCCCTTCGTTGTACGCGATGATAACTTCTTCCGTACTGTAAAACACTTTGCCTTCACCACGCACCTTTTCCTTATCAATAGATTTTTTTCCTTTGGTAATATAATATAAGCCCAACACCATGTCCTGTGAAGGAAGTGTGATTGGCGTTCCGTTTTGCGGATTTAAAATGTTGTGAGAAGATAACATCAGCAACTGCGCTTCCAAAATTGCTGCAGTGCTCAACGGCACGTGAACAGCCATCTGGTCACCATCGAAATCGGCGTTGAACGCTGTTGTTACCAAAGGATGCAACTGGATCGCTTTTCCTTCGATCAGCTTTGGCTGGAAAGCCTGTATTGACAAGCGATGCAGCGTTGGCGCACGATTCAACATCACAGGATGTCCCTTCAAAATATTTTCAAGAATATCCCAAACGATCGCTTCTTTTTTATCAACAAGTTTACGTGCAGATTTAACTGTTTTTACAATCCCTCTTTCAATAAGTTTGCGGATAATAAATGGTTTGAATAATTCTGCAGCCATATCTTTTGGCAAACCACACTCGTGCAATTTCAATTCAGGTCCAACAACAATTACTGAACGACCAGAATAGTCAACACGTTTTCCCAATAAGTTTTGACGGAAACGACCTTGCTTTCCTTTCAGCACATCGCTTAAAGATTTTAACGCGCGTCCACCTTCTGCTTTAACCGCATTTGATTTACGTGAGTTATCAAATAAACTATCAATCGCTTCCTGCAACATTCTTTTTTCATTACGAAGAATTACTTCAGGCGCTTTAATTTCCAACAATCTTTTTAAACGATTATTGCGAATGATAACACGACGATATAAATCATTCAAATCAGAAGATGCAAAACGACCACCATCCAATGGAACGAGCGGGCGTAATTCCGGTGGAATAACGGGAATATATTGCATCACCATCCATTCGGGGCGATTGGTAATTCTTTCATTTGCATCTCTGAATGCTTCAACAACACTCAAACGTTTTAATGCATCAGCTTTACGTTGCTGAGAAGTTTCGTTAGCTGCTGCATTACGCAAATCGAATGATAACTGGTCAAGATCAATTCTTGCCAACAGATCGTGAATTGCTTCAGCGCCCATCTTGGCAATAAATTTATTGGGATCTTCATCAGGCAAATACTGATTATCTTTTGGAAGTGTATCCAGAAGTTCGAGATATTCTTCTTCAGTTAACAGATCGCCGAGATTTTGTCCTTTGTCAACACGAACTCCGGGTTGAATAACAACATATCTTTCATAATAAACGATCGTCTCCATTTTTTTGGAGCTGATACCAAGAAGGTAACCGATCTTATTTGGCAAACTTTTAAAATACCAAATGTGAACAACAGGCACAACCAATTTGATATGCCCCATGCGCTCACGACGAACTTTCTTTTCTGTTACTTCAACACCGCAACGGTCGCACACGATGCCTTTGTAGCGAATACGTTTATATTTTCCGCAGGCACATTCGTAATCTTTTACCGGCCCAAAAATGCGCTCACAAAACAAACCATCTCTTTCAGGTTTGTACGTTCTGTAGTTAATAGTTTCCGGCTTCAACACTTCGCCGTAAGATCTTTCAAGAATTGAATCTGGAGATGCCAGCCCAATAGTAATTTTGGAGAAAGCTGCTCTTGGACGATTTTCTTTTTTAATAGCCATATTACTGGATTATTTTAAAAAAATTATTGACCTGACTCCGGGAAGGCGATTTGCTATTGGCGCTTCGCTTGGTTCAACGGAATTAAGTCTATTGAAATCAATATTTTAACGAAAAAATTAAATGGAAAAATGACAATATTCCTAAATTAAGGACGGCAAAGTTACGTACTTAGCATCAAATAACAATAAGTCTGAACAGGGATTTTGGGAGATTTTTAGGATCGTAAGATCTGTTAATGACAATTACGTTAGAACCCTTGCCAGTAGTGGATCCTACGCTCCTCTCTCCTTTTCATTTCTCTCTAAAAACTTTTTCCTTATCATATCCTGAACCGGCACGCCTTTGATCTTACTTTCCAGCCAGGAAATAATATCGAGATAAGAAAATGCGCGCGTTGCAAATGGATTTTTTTCCAATTTCTTCAACTTATCCAACAGGTTTTCAAATTCAGGTTTCAGTTTTTTTGGAGAAAGATGGAATGAACGCCGCAAGAAATTAAATATTTCTTCTTCAACCACACCAAGATTTTCCATTTTGGCCATAAAACGATAAACAGATTTGATAAGATATTCCAGCAACTGGTAATTCTCCAGTTCATAATGAGCGATGAGGTGAAGCAACCGCGAGTAACATTGCAGATCCGTTCGCAGATCAACTTTCCAATTGATAATTTTATTTAGATAGCCAATTGCCGTTTCATAATCCGCGCTTCCAAAATACAATGATGCAAATTTGTAATAAAAAACCAGTACCCGATGCCTGTCAATATACAATTGGTATTCGTCAAGCTTCTCCAAAATTTCAGGAACTAATTTTGTTCCGGCTGTAAAAGTTCCTTCAATAAAATGTTTATTGATGCGCGAAATATTTAAATAAATAAATGTCTGGATAAGATTATTATCATTCTGCAATGCAATTTTTGACTCCGAAAATTTTTCAAATTCTTCAAGTGTTTCTAAGAATTTTTTATAGTTCTGCAGATCAAAATGTGCGCCAAGCAAATTGTGCAAACCTTTTATGTAATGAATCGTTTCGATCTCGATCATGAATTTTTCTTTCTCAAAAAGATCCACCCATTTTTGCGCGTAACGATAATACAATAAAAAATCCTGCCTGATAAAAGCATACCAGCAATAACTTTGATACAGATACAGTTTCTCATAAAACCCGCTGCAGTCCTCGCTATTAGCGAGTCCTTCTTCAAAAAATTTTTGAACAGCTTCTTCGTCATTTTTATTTCTCGCGTGTCCGTTTTTAATGTACCAACTGTATAATTGCAAAGAAAGATTGGAAAGATTTCCAATTAATTGAAGGTATTTATTTGTTGCGTCAACTTCTCCTGTCAACCGGTCTGCCCTATCCTGCATGCTTCGCGTAATATGCAACGCTTCTATTTTCTTTTCAAAAAATAAAACCTGTAATAAAAAAGTAAGCTGGTTATTTTGTTGCGCGGTTTCTTTTATTTTATCAAGTGTTCTAAGACTTTGCAAATACAATCCTTTGTTATAAAGAATTCGGGCAAAATCCAATTGCTCGTGTAAGTAGATGTCAATGTTATCGTCATTTTTTATTAAGCGGAGACTTGATAAAATCTCGCGGTACAAATGCGCTTTTATATTTGATAACTGTTGCTTGGCAATTTTTTTATTTTTTTTCA
>DATHPY010000192.1:0-4190 GCA_035483315.1 Puia sp.
GATAAAGATGAGCATCCGCGAAAAACATCAATGGAAAAACTCGCTGCATTGAAACCTGCATTTGAAAAAGACGGAACAGTGACCGCTGGAAATTCATCAGGAATTAATGATGGCGCTGCTGCATTATTACTTGCAAGCGAAGAAGCCGTGAAAAAATACAATTTAAAGCCGTTGGCAAGAATTGTATCGATGGCAGTTGCCGGGGTTGATCCTTCTATTATGGGAATTGGCCCGGTGCCGGCAACACAAAAAGCGTTACAACGGTCAGGCCTAACCGTAAATGATATTGATCTGATCGAATTGAATGAGGCGTTTGCTTCACAATCCATTGCCTGCATTCACGATTTGGGATTAGACCTGGAAAAAGTAAATGTGAATGGTGGAGCAATTTCAATTGGTCATCCACTTGGTTGCAGTGGCGCGCGGATTTCCACAACATTATTACACGAAATAAAAAGACGCAGATCAAAATACGGATTGGCGACGATGTGCGTTGGCGTTGGGCAAGGTTCTGCAATAATTTATGAACTTATAAATTAATTTTTATTTTCCGCCTGCAAATAATTTCATCAGCGTACGCAAACTATTTTCCGAATTATCACTCATCGTTAATTCGAAATGCGCTTCAGAAATATTATTCGCATAAGCACCTCGTGTGATGACCAACTTGTCTAATATTTTAAGCATACCTGCAAAGGATTTTACTTTTGGAGAAATATCACCTGTCGCATTATTCAGAAGATCATTTATTGTTTTAAAATCAACTACGATATTGAATGAATTGCTTTTCATTTTATCGGTCAGCAAATCAGTTGTCGTTGTTGTTTCATTATTAACAAATGCATTTGCCATTTCCTGGCTGCCGCTAAATCCAAAAATATTTTCTTTTGCGTTGTACGCCATTTTTATTTTGTCGAAAGTATTTTTTCCCTTTCGTTCATCTGCATTTTTTATTTCAGCCGCCAATTTAACCAGCGATTCCATATTAGTAATTGTGCCGCCGAAATAAATTTGTACTTTGGATTTTTCAGCCACGTCAGTTTTTCCGGGTTCTAACGCCATCAATAAAAAGTCACCTTTAAAAACGCCGATGATATCATCAAGCTTCATATTTTTTGCAGCGAGAGAGGAATCAATTTTTTTGCGGGTTTTACCATTGCCTAACAGATCTGTAATAATAGTTGGATCAAATGAAATACTGAAAAATCCAAGAACATTTTCGCGTGGAATTTTTTTCATCAGATCCATGTTCATCGGGCGTTCATTCAATTTCTGATAAAATGAATGCAATGCCGGAACGATAAAATTCTTACTGTCCACCATTATTCTTCCATTATCAAAGCGAACACTGGCGAGCATTTTGTTGCCATGTTTGTACGATGAATCATTCATATCCTGCATCATTGAAAACATATTTGCAGGGTTCATTTTTTTTAGAAATTGTAATGTATTTGGTTGTTCTGCCCAAATATGTATGTCAGCATTATCAGCAAAAACCGCTTTAAAGTTTTCATCACTTACAAAAGAAAATTTGTCAAAACCTTTTAATGCTTCACTGCTTTTTCGTGAAGCAAGTATGCTATAATTTATTTTTTTTGGCTGAAGATTTTTATTCATTGTGCTATCAAAAAATATCTTTATACTATCAGAAAACGGGTTTCGCCCCTGCCAGCTGGGTTTCACAGAAACTGCTACAAACAAATTATTATTCCATGATACGCTGGAGTTATCTTCTGTTATTTGCCGGTATTTATTTGGTGTTACAATAATCTTTAATCCTGGTTTGGATTTTAAAAAAGCTTCGCCAAATTTTTCTGCATTACTGATATGCCCGATTACAGTAGTATAAGTTGCACTGTCGGATAAGGCATTTCCGCTTTTTGCGATAATGATATCCTGGTTTATATCAACACCAGCGAGTGAAGGATCTTTCAACAATTCCATCATCTGGTCACTTGCAGAATCATGTTTTTTTTGGGGAAAATTTTTTATTATTTCCTGCCAGCTGATTTTACTTGTAATAACCGGGATATTAATTTCATAAACAGCAGTTGCATCAACAGGAATATGATTGATCAATGAACCTTGTTGTGCATTTGCAGAAATTGTACAAATAAAAAGTATTAAGATAGACGAGAATATTTTTTTCATAAGTCTGTTTGAATAATGAAAATATAATGCAGCACAAGACTACAAAAATTTTGAAAACTTTTATCTATCTGTTTAAGAATTATTAAAAGAAAAATTAACGAGCTCTTCTTGCTGAATCGTTTGCTGCTCTCCGGTTTTTAAATTTTTGATCGTGCAGGTTTTTTCTGAAAGCTCTTTGCCGCCGATAATCGCAATGAAAGGGATATTTTTTTTATCGGCATACTTGAATTGCTTATCGAACTTTGCATTTTCGTGAAACAACTCGCTGGCAATATTTTTATATCGCAATTGTTGCATCAAACCAAAAGCAGTTTTGCTTTCTTCTTCACCCAAATTAAAAAACAAAATTTTTGTGCCGACATAAATATCTGCAGGAAATAATTTCAGTTCTTCCATCACGTCATAAATTCTATCAACGCCAAAAGAGATACCAACGCCGGGAATATTTGGAACGCCGAATAAGCCGGTGAGATCATCATAACGGCCGCCGCCGCCGATTGAACCGATTGAAACATTTTTTGCTTTTACTTCGAAGATAATTCCGGTATAATAATTTAATCCGCGGGCGAGAGTGAGATCAATCGTGAGTTTTGAGTTTTGAGTTTTGAGTTGATTCAAAAGAAATTCGAGATCAGCAATCCCATTCTTCTTAGAATCAGGATCCAAATTACTTGATTGAAACAATTGATTTAGCTTTTCTATTTTTTGTTCATTAGTTCCATCAATATTTAAATAATTTTCGATCGTTTTAATTTGTAATTCATTCAATCCTCTACTTAGTAATTCTTCTTTCACTTTTTTAATGCCAATCTTTTCTAATTTATCGATTGCAATTGCAATACTTATCATTTCTTCAGTTTCAGTAACAGGTTTATTGCCCACAGGAGTCCAGACTCTATTTTGTAATCCAGACAATCTTATGGAATCAACTAAATTTTGTAATATTTTTCTACTGTTAATTTTTATTTCAACATCAATTCCTAATTTTTCAAAAACCGTTGCGTAAATATTCGCAAACTCTGCGTCACTCAATAAACTATTACTTCCAACAACATCCGCATCGCACTGATAAAATTCACGGTAGCGGCCTTTTTGCGGACGGTCGGCGCGCCATACAGGCTGCATCTGGTATCGTTTATACGGGAATGTTAGTTGTCCGTGATTCATTGCAACATAACGGGCGAATGGAATCGTGAGATCATAACGCAATGCTTTTTCAGAGATTTCATTTTTTAGTTTAGGCAAGTATGATTTAGTTAATTTATCATCTTTTAAAAGCTCTTCGATACGAAAAGCAAGTGCTTTTGGATTTGCAATTTTCAAATCGGTGCTTTGAACATCATCAGTAGTTATTCCATATCTCTTTAAGTGCTCTCTTGAAAATTCATTAATATCTTTCAAATAATTTTTTAGTCCTTCCAATAGCTCTTCAAAAAATTCTTTTCCAAAAGGATTCCCTGAATCAAGAATTCTAAAAATCAGCTTATCTCCTTCTTCACCATATTTTCCCATTAAGGTTTCCAGGTTTTCCATTGCCGGAGTTTCCAATGGTTGAAATCCGTACAATTCAAATACACTGCGAATAGTATTAAAAATATAATTCCGCTTGCGGACGGTTTCCGGTCCAAAATCTCTCGTGCCTTGCGGTATGGATGGTTTCATACAAAGTGAAAAATCAAAAGTAAAAAGTAAAAAATGAAAATCTGTTTAAAAAGTCTTTTGCGTTTTAGTTTTGGCATGCTCGATAATTTTATCGCATACTTCATCAAGCATTTTATAAACATGATGATATCCTGATTCTGGTCCAGACCACGGATCGGGAACATCAATATTTTGCCCGGGAAAAACTTCATTCATTATCAGCTCAACTTTCTTATCATCAAATTTATTTTTTGCAATGCTCCGCATTTCATCCATCACATCTTCTGCCATTGCATAAATTTTATCGAAGCCTTCAAAGTCTTCTGCAACAAATTTTCTTGCTTTCAATTTACTGATATCAATATTATGCAAACGCGCAACTTTTTGCGAAAGCGGAT
>DATHPY010000193.1:0-2336 GCA_035483315.1 Puia sp.
CGGAATTAAATGCAATTCCACCACCTTCATAAATATAAACATGCGCCTGCACTTCGCAGATCACTTCATCGCCCGGCTGTGTGTGGCATTTGATCGCAATTTGATTTGACATTGTTCCACTCACACAATATATAGCCGCTTCCATGCCAAATAATTCCGCGGCCATTTTTTCCAATTTGTTAATGCTGGGGTCTTCTTCAAAAACATCGTCACCAACTTCCGCGGTCATCATTGCTTTGAGCATGGCGGGTGTTGGCTGCGTAAGTGTGTCAGAACGAAAATCTGCTGTCATAAAATAAAATAGGAATGCAAATTAAATGGATTTCCACAGACGATGGAAAGATTATTATTCATTAACAGGTTGTCCAAATTGCAAAATAAAACCATTGCAGTCTTTAATGGCGAATTCCCGCATACCGTATTCAAAGTTTTCAATTTCATAAAATATTTCGGCGGTGCCTTTTAATAATTGCCACCATTGATCAACATCATCCGTATTCAAATAAAAAGAACCCGTGAATCCAGATCCGCCGAATGAAATATGATCATTCGGCAACGCAAACATAATTTCTACGTTATCTCTCATTACAACAGCCCAGCCGGAACCTTCTTCATAATTGACAGGCTTAAATCCAAGCGTATGCTCATAATAGTTTACAGTTTTTTGAATATTTTCAACCCACATCACCGGCGTTAAGGAATTTATTTTCATTGAAATTGCTTTATGGAATTATTAAATTAAGAAACTTTCTGAAAACGATTGCTGCTGCTAAATTCAATATTGCTCAATCCAAATAATACTTCTACATTCGGCAATAAAAACAAATCTATGAAGAAAGCAATTTTCATTATTTCAACCACCGTTTTATTCTGCGTATTAATTAGTTGTAATAGTGGCGGTAGTAAATCCCCATCAGCATCGGGCGATGCCATTACGCTAAAATTTAATTTGGGCAAAGGAATAAAATTTGATTATTCAATGAACATGGCAATGAACGTGGATCAAAATGTAATGGGAAACTCCATGCACATGACCAACAAAATGAAAGTGGGTTATATTTTTGAAGTTACTAATGACAGTTCGGGATGGAAAACCCTTAATTCTACAATTAATAGAATTGGCATGAATGTGAATGCAGGTAGCATGTCCATAAATTTTGATACAGACAGCGCCATGACCGATACAACAGGTCCGGCTGGAATCATGGGAAAAGTTTTTGGGGCGATGAAAGGCGGCCAATTTACATTTACCATGAATGAAAAAGGACAGGTTGGCCAGGTGAGCGGCATGAAAGAAATGATGGAAAAAATAATGGAAAAAGAAAATATGCCTAATGCGCAAATGATAATGCAAAGCATGGGCAAAGCATTTGACGAAAATAATTTTAAGCAAAATATTTCGCAGTCGTTTGCCGTGTATCCGGACAATCCTATAAAACCCGGCGATTCGTGGACAAAAACAATGAACATAAATTCAAACGGCATCCCGATGAAATCCGAAAATACGTACACACTCACGTCTGTTGATGGCGATAAAGCCAATATAAAAGTGGCGGCAAAAATAAGTTCCGCAGACAGCACTACAACTGAAGCAATTTCCAATCTCAGCGGCACTATTGATGGCACTTCTGTCTATGAAATTTCTACAGGCATGCTTGTCAGTGGCGACATGGATATGAAAATGAATGTAAAAACGCAGCAACAACCAACGCCCGTAACTGTGGATATTAGAATGATGATGACAGGGAAAAAATTAAATTAAGTCAAAAGGAAAAAGTAAAAAGAGAAGGGCTCGTTGTATTTTTACTTTTTTTAATTTTTATTTATTAATACCAGCTTCAGTAACTCCGGTTGAGCATTCTTGCGTCGCAATCCGTTCATCGTTTGTACAACTATTGAGCGGTGGTTTATGACCGGCAAATTCAAAAATATCTCGCAAAGCCGCCATGACGCTACGTTGCCGCTTCGCGCCTTTGCGAGATATTTAGTTTCTTCTCTGCGCCTTAGCGTAAAATTGTATTTTTTCTTTGCGCCTTCGCGACTTTGCGTGAAATCTTCCTCTGCGCCTTTGCGAGAAATTGTTTTCCAACGGTTTAATACCATATAATCCCAGTCCATTTTTTTTGATCTTATAATCGTAAATTCGCGGTTTCTAAAAACGACAATAAGGATTATTAGTATGAATTTATTTGAACAACAAGCTAATGAATTTTCTTCCCGCCATATCGGACCAAATGAACACGAAACAGAGCAGATGCTCAAGGTCATCGGCGTTTCTTCATTGAATGAGCTGATTGATAAAACCGTTCCCGTTTCCATTCGCAATAAGGAACATT
>DATHPY010000194.1:0-5652 GCA_035483315.1 Puia sp.
TTGGTACAAATTCCATGCATTGAACGAAACACGATGGGTGCAATTAAAGCCATAACTGCATCGCAACTTGCGTTACAAAGCACTCCGGACTTCGCAAAAGTTTCGCTCGATGGCGTGATAAAAACAATGTGGGATACTGCGCTCGATATGAATAGCAAATACAAAGAAACTTCTGATGGCGGATTAGCCATTCATATCCCTATCAGTTTGAGCGAATGTTAGTACATGTAGTCGACCGTTGACAGTCAAGTCAACAGTTGACTGATCTCACTAAAACTCCAATTTTTTTCCTTGTTCCGGAAAAACTAATTTAAGGCGCAATGAATTCTGTTTCTCCAATTCTTCTTTTATTTTTTCCTTACTATTTTCTGTGGATGGTTTGATATGCGTGATGACAACAGGAAAATTTTCAAGCGCATTATTTCCTGTTAATGAATTTAATTTTGTCATTTCTTTCATTAATAAAGAAGGTGTGAGGTGACCGAAAAGTTGCTTTACCGATTGCTCATCAGGAAAAGAAGTTTCAATAAAAATAGCTTTTAATTGTTTTGTTTTTATTAATAAAGAAATTTTTTTCCAAAGAAGTTCCAATCGGTTTGATTTTTCAATTTCATCGGCGCCTGTATCGCCGAAATATAATAAGTAAGCATCTTTATATCTTACTAAAAATGCCGTGCTCTGATAAGGATTCGAGTGACTTAATAAAAATGGGCGAACAAACATTTCTGTATTCTCAATGGCAGTTTCTTTATTGGTATCCAAAACCGAATAATGATATTTATTTAGTGTTGGCTTATCTCCTTCATTCGTAAAATTCGCCCAGTCTTTCCAGGTAAAATATTTTTCTTTCAAAACATTAATACAAAAAGGCAATGCGTAAATATTTTTAGCTGTATCATCAGGCGAATTAATTATTAAGCCAGAAACATGATCAAGATGCGGATGAGAAATGAGATATGCTTTAACGTTAGTTCTCAAAACTGAAACGGCAGTTCCTGAGAATAAATTATTATTAACTGCCTGTTGAATTCCAAACCGGACTGTTCCCGCATCAAGACAAATATAATTGTCAGAACTTTCAGGAGCGACCATGTAAGAAGACAAATTGCTTTCATCACTTCCACCTAAAACACCGAGAGGGATTATTTTGAATGAAAATTGTGCATATGTATTCTGAAGGAAAAAGGGAAAAATAAAAAGTAAAAAAATGCGTATAAAATTCATGTAGTTATAATTCAGAAAGATTTATCAGATAGTGTTCACCATTTACGGATTAATTGTACAATACATTCACTTCCATTTCTGCAACATCAATGTCTTTGTAATTTTTTATTTCGTTGTACAAGGTATCGCGTTCAACAGGTTCGCGTTTTGCCTGTTTTATTAATGAAACCAATTGCGTTGTTGATAATGATGGATGTTGTTCTTCGCTGCCAGCCATGGAATATATTTTTGTAGAATCGTCAATTGTTCCATCCAGATCGTTTACGCCAAAAGATAATGTTAGTTGCGCGTTTTGTCTTCCCAGCATTGGCCAATATGCTTTCAGGTGAGGGAAGTTATCCATGTACAAACGCGCAACCGCATAAAGTTTCATGTCTTCAACAACTGTACTCTCTGCAACATTACTCATGTCGTTATTTTTGTTGCGAAATTTTAATGGAATGAATGTGTTGAAGCCATGTGTTTCATCCTGCAATTTTCTTAATCGCTCCATGTGATCAATGCGGTGCCAGTATTTTTCAACATGACCATATAACATTGTTGCATTTGAATGCATGCCGAGTTGATGTGCAGTTTTATGAATACTCAACCAACCTTCTGCGTTCACTTTGTCTGCACAAATTTGTTCACGAATTTCCGGATGAAAAATTTCTGCGCCACCGCCGGGCAAAGAATCTAATCCTGCTTCATGCAAAATTTTCAATCCTTCTTCCGCAGAAACCTTTGCTTTACGAAACATATAATCCAATTCAACTGCAGTGTAACCTTTAATGTGTAATTCAGGTCTGTGATTTTTTATTTGTTTCATAACGTCAATAAAAAATTGCATGTTCAATTTTGGATGAACGCCGCCGACAATGTGAACTTCGGTAACTGGTTTTCCGTCATAACTTTTTATGGTGTGCATTATTTGTTCCGCGCTGAGTTCCCAACCTTCATCGCGATGCGCATATAAACGCGAGTAAGAGCAAAACGCGCAGGAAAACACACAAACATTTGTTGGTTCGATATGAAAATTTCTATTGAAATAAGTTTTGTTTCCGTGCAAACTTTCGCGAACATGATTTGCCAATGCGCCGACATAAGGGAGTGAAGCTTCTTCAAATAATTTCAGACCTTCCTCTTCATTCAGTCTTTGTTTATTGACAATTTTTTCGCCGATCTTTTGTAACGATCTGTTTTTTTCGCTTTCGATAATTTCTTGGATGGAATTTTTTGTTGCTATCATTTGATTTGAATAACGTTTATAAAGTCTATAAAGTTTTCGAGTGTTTCAGGTGTCTGACGGTTTTAAACCGTCTGACGCCTAACCCTGAATTTTGCAAAGTTACGAAGACCTGACAGGTTTTTAAAACCTGTCAGGTCTTGCTCCAGATGCCTGCCTGCGCAGGCATGGCGGTAACTCTTTAATTAATTATAGAATTAATTCTGTTTAAAATTTCTTACGCACTTGCCGTCATTCCTGCGAAGGCAGGAATCTTTAACATCGAATATTTGCGCGATACATTTTGTAGTGACTTTTGCAATGTGCTCAATAGAATTTCGACTATACAAAAGTGCAACGCAACGATGTTTAATAGTAGCAATGCGGATGGGAACAAAATAATCTGAACTATGATTTGTTTGATTTTTATGATTAGTGTGATTAACAAAATATCATTTTCAGAAAATCTTATAAATTATTTTCAATCATTCTAAATCACAGTTCAGACAATTTTATTT
Organism: Puia sp.; assembly: GCA_035483315.1. Lineage (GTDB taxonomy): Bacteria > Bacteroidota > Bacteroidia > Chitinophagales > Chitinophagaceae > Puia. The sequence goes on from DATHPY010000194.1 coordinate 2,947, forward strand.
CTTATCTTCCATTTCAACTAAAACGCCTATTGATGAATATTAAGTTTCGCTTGATTGTGATGAATTTTTTGGAATTTTTTGTGTGGGGCTCATGGCTAATCTCGCTCGGCGGTTATATGATCATGACGCTGAAATTTAATGGCACTGAAGTCGGAAGTATTTATGGGACGATGGGACTTGCATCTTTATTTATGCCTGCGTTGCTGGGGATTGTTGCTGATAAATGGATCAACGCTGAACGTGTGCTGGGCATGTGCCACATTATTGGTGCAGGATTATTATTTTGCGCGTCGAAAGTTACTGATCATAATACGATGTACTGGATCATGCTGCTGAATTCGATGATGTTTATGCCGACGATCGCGTTGAATAATACGGTATCGTATATTACGCTAGAGCAGCGCGGTTTTAATATTGTGAAAGATTTTCCGCCAGTGCGCGTGTGGGGAACCGTTGGTTTTATTTGCGCGATGTGGATGGTTGATCTGTTTGGCTGGACGATCAGCCCGCTGCAACTCTATATCAGCGCGGCTTCTGGGTTGTTGCTGGGAATTTATGCGTTCACCATACCCGCTTGTCCGCCGGCAAAATCAAGCGAAAAAAAATCATTGATTTCTTCATTAGGATTGGACGCGTTTGTTTTATTCAAGCAAAGAAAAATGCTTACGTTTTTTATTTTCGCGATGCTGCTTGGCGCCGCACTGCAAATAACAAATACATTTGGCGGGACTTTTTTGCAGGATTTTAAAAATAATTATGCTGATTCATTTGCAGTAAAACATCCGAGCGTTTTATTATCCGTTTCTCAAATTTCCGAGACACTTTTTATTTTGACGATTCCATTTTTTCTTAGACGATTCGGAATTAAAATGGTAATGCTGATGAGCATTTTTGCGTGGGTTTTCAGGTTTGGTTTTTTTGGAATTGGTAATCCCGGAAGCGGGTTGTTTTTATTGATTCTCTCGATGATAATTTATGGGATGGCGTTTGATTTCTTTAATATCTCCGGTTCTTTATTTGTAGAAAAAGAAGCTGACGTAAAAATAAGAGCAAGTGCACAAGGCTTATTTATGTTGATGACAAACGGGCTGGGCGCTTATTTGGGAGGTTTTTTTAGTGGGAGAGTGGTGGACTATTTTACTGTTGATGGCGTTAGAAACTGGCAAAGTATATGGTTTACTTTTGCCGGTTATGCATTGCTGTTAGGAATTGTGTTTCCGCTGGTTTTTAAGTATAAGCATGATAGAAGTTAGATGATCAATACTAAACATTGATATTTTGTTTGTTCTTTTTTGCTTGTGCAAGCAAATTATTTTTTTGAAAGACGAACAATATCTTTTACTTCCAAAATCTTTTTATCGTAACCGTATAAAGCCGCATTAACCATTGCAAGTCCTAATTCTTTTAAAGTAGAAACGTAGTTTGGAAGAAAAGTTCGGAAGAAAGGATACATCCATGTTATGTATTTATAAGACTTCAGCGTATTTTTTAATCCTTTTGTCGGGTGCATATATCCCGGGCGAAATGCATACACTTCGTTGAATGGTAATTTGAACAGATCATTTTCTGTTTTGCCTTTTACACGCGCCCACATCATTCTTCCTTTTTCAGTACTGTCTGTGCTCTTGCCGGAAATATAACAAAAAGTCATCGCCGGATTTTGTTTGCTCAACGTCTCGGCAACATGCATTGTTAATGTGTAAGTGAGTTTATAATATTCAGGTTCTTTCATTCCAACTGACGACACTCCGAGGCAAAAGAAACATGCATTATAACCAGCGAGTTGATTTTCTATTGAAGAAAGATCGAAAAAATTATTGTGAATTATTTCTTTGAGTTTTGGATGAACGATACCGCAAGGTTTTCTGTTGATCACCAGAACAGATTCAACTTGCGGATGTAACAAACATTCATGCAACACACCTTCACCCACCATTCCGGTTGCCCCGGTGATAATTGCTCTTATTTTTTTATCTGGCATGAAATAAAATTAATCACTATTATCTGTTCTTTTTTGCTTGTGCAAAAAAGAACCAAAAAAGCACTCCGCCTTCGGCGGATTGATTGGGCTTTTGTGCTACTGTGACTTCAGCTTTAGTAACATTAGTGAACGCTTAATGTTCAAATTTCAGTCGCAACTTCGAACAGAAACCCAATGATGATTCATGATTTGCCGATGACGTGATTGCCAAGCAACGATGATGCTATGAAAACTGAAGCAGGTATTTAAAAGATAAATATGAGTAATAAGTTGCTAACAATTAAAAACCTATCCGGAATTAACCTGACAGGTTCTTAAGAAATTTAAATATGAAAATTGCATCTTCGATTTAAAGAAATCGTAAATCGCATATCCCAAATCGTAAATTAAATATGCGCTTCTATCTTTTTTACAAAGTTTCCCTTTGGCTGAGCGCCGACTAATTTGTCAACAACTTTACCGCCTTTAATGAAAAGGATCGCAGGTATTGACGTAATGCCGTAATTGATCGACAATTGCGGATTGTGGTCAACATTTACTTTGCCGACATTTATTTTGCCGTTGTATTCTTTCGATAATTCTTCAATAACGGGACCGATCGCGCGACATGGTCCACACCACTCAGCCCAAAAATCTACTACTGTTAATTTATCTGAGGAAATTACTTTTTCCTGGAAGTTGGTATCGGTTAATTCTAAAGCCATAATTTGTTTTTTATTTAAGTG
>DATHPY010000195.1:0-3480 GCA_035483315.1 Puia sp.
TCATTCCGCAAAATCAAACGGGTGAAATCCGTGTTGCACATCCATCTTTTGCCACCGACATAGAAGCCGGTGATGACAGGATAAATAAAGCAACATTGCGCAATGCAGTTGCATCTCTCGATGGACTCAGCAGCAACCGTGATGTTTGGGTTTATACATCAAGCACTGCGCCCATTCCCATTATCAGGAATGAAGAATTGATTTTGATCTATGCTGAAGCAAATATTCAAAATAACGATTTGTCTGACGCAACTACTGCAATCAATATTATCAGGAATGGTCATAATCTTGGCAATTATTCCGGAGCAATGACTCAACCAGCTTTGATAACTGAAATACTGAATCAAAGGAGATATTCTCTTTTTTGTGAAGGACATCGCTGGATAGATATGCGCAGGTATAATTTGCTGAACACTTTACCAATTGACAGAACAGGCGACCAGGTTTGGACAGAATTTCCATTGCCGGTTTCTGAACAATAATTAATTATAAGAACTGGCAGGTTGTAAAAAATTTGCCAGTTCTTTCAAAAAAAATCAAATAGGTTCTCAAAAAATAATTAATAAGTTATGGATATCAGATTCAGAAAATATATAAACACAATATTGATTCTTGGTCCAATGACATTGATCATGGCATTTGTTGGAGTGACAAGAAATTATGGTATACACGAGGATTATTTTTTAAAAATACTTGCCACCTGGCTTACTATGTTTCCGATAGCATTTGTTTGTGGATTGATAATTATTCCAATAGCAAATAAACTGACCAATAAAATAAAATTTAATTAGCCTCCCAAATCCGATGGCGTTTTAACCCGTGTTTGATCTTATTTTTTCCCAGCCATTTTCTTGACATCAATTGATGCGGGAATTATTTCCTGCGGAATAAAATCGCGGTCAATAAAATCACTCACAGGAATATGTTTTGTGAGAAGCCCAAGTTTCAAACCTATATCTTCTATGATTTGAAAATCTTGTTCGGTTGGTGTGAGTTGCACATAACTTACACGATGAGGTTCTGATGTGAGAACATAGTTAAGCACTTTTTCATCCTGGCGAAAATATGGCGCTACAAGTTTTGCCGCATCCGCGCGATGCGTTTCTGCCCACGCTCCGGATTCTGCAATTCCGCGAACAAGATCGCGCACAATTTCAGGATGCTCTTTTATCAGGTCTTCATGCACGACCAACGCGCAGGAAATAAAATTTGGCCAAATATCTCTTGCATAATAAAGCACGCGGCCATAACCATCCAATTCTGCTTTTGCGCAAAAAGGTTCTCCTACAAAATATCCGTCAATAGCTCCGGAAGCAAGTGATGTGGGCATATCCGGCGGAGGCAGAACAACAAAATTGATGTCTTTATCTTTCAAACCATAATCTTCCATCAGTTTATGAAAAACAAAATTTTGATTACTGAACAGGCTTGGAATTGCAATAGTCTTTCCTTTAAGATCTCCCAAACTTCTTGCATTACTTTTTTTTGCAACAATTATTTCTGAGCCGTCTCTGTGACCTAAATAACAAATTTTAACAGGCACACCTTGTTCACGAAGTTTCATGGCAAGCGGTACGATCATAAATGTTGCCTGAATTTGTTTTGCCTCCAATGCACTTACCACCGTCGGAAAATCCGAAAATACTCTTGAATTGAAATTGGTATTTGATTGCGTCGTCTTTGACGCAAAATCAGTGACCGGGCAAGTTAAATGACAAGTAACCGGCAGATAACCGACAGTCAATTCGCGCTGCGCTCCATTATTCGGTCCTTCATGCACCACATCTCTCGGATTAGTTGCACCATTAGTTCGCCAGGGTTTGTAACGCAGCAATCCAAGCGCTACCAAAATCAGAATGGGAACTGCAATAATACCTGCTGTGGAAAATTTCATAATTTATTTAATAAGAAGAAAATTGCTGTGTGCAAAATTACAACACTATCTCTACATTTAATTTGCTGGTCGGCGATCCGCAACGCTGAGTTCCGCAGTTGGTAGGGGTTAACATTTACCCAAATGAAATATTGAGGATATTGGTAAATTAGCTGAAATAAAAAAAATGAAAATTGGTTTCTTTCTCATATTATTTTTCTGCGTTGCAAATTCTTATTGCCAAATTATAACAACTGATAAATTAATTGGAACATGGATTTCTTATAACGTGCGACACTGGACATTCATTTATAATTTTATAGATAGCAGTAATCTGAATATTAGCGAAAGTCATTCTGGTATAAACAAAGACTGTACTTATAAAATTCAAAACTATTATGCTGGCTCTTATATAAGAATCAGCCCAAGCAAATATGAGGATGATTGGTCAATATACTTGTTACACGAAGATACATTGAAGATTGGAGGGCGTGTGCCTCTTTATGATTCTTTGCCGACGATAAGAGATACTCTGCCAAAAAATTATATTCCTCGAATTGGGGGAACAAAATGTATGTCTACAAGCTTTTATCGAAAAAAAATTAACTAAGCTTGTGGTCTAACTCGTATATAGTCTCCTCGCCTGACCAACTGCAAGATGAACTTGTTATTATTTAAAGGCCAAGTTCAGTAAGGATTGCTTTTGTGGCTTCGACCACAGCGTCATCAGTAGGATTGCGCGGTCGCGGGGAATTAATATTTAATTGACGGCATATTTTCGCAGGACGATTTGATAACACAATTACGCGGTCTGCGAGTTGTGCGGCTTCTTCAATATCGTGTGTTACAAATACAACCGTCCGCGGTCGTTTGCCGAGTACGCGAACCAGTTCATGCCGCATACGCAATCTTGTCTGGTAATCAAGTGCAGAAAATGGTTCATCCATTAATAATATATCGGAATCACCCGAAAGCACGCGGGCAAGTTCCACTCTCTGGCGCATGCCACCTGAAAGCTGGTGCGGATAATTATTTTCAAATCCTTCGAGGCGAATCAATTCAATAAGTTCTTTTATTTCTTTTTTACGTTGTTCTATATTTTCAAAAGAACGCAAACCCATTTCGATATTTTCTGAAACAGTGAGCCAGGGAAAAAGTCCGTCTTGCTGGTAGACTGTTCGAATGACTCCATTTATTTGCACATGCCCCGAAACAGGTTTTATAAATCCGGATAAAAGATTTAGTAAAGTTGTTTTACCACATCCGGAAGGACCAACAATAACTACAAATTCACCGTGAGTAACCGAAAAATTAATATGCTGCAATACCGGCAATCCGCCATAATCATGCGAAACATTTTCCAGTATTAATCTTGTTTCCGGTAAATTATCTTTCATAGCCCCAGCGTACATAAGGAAGTTTAGTGAATTGAGTCAAAAGGCGATCAATGCCCATGCCGAGTAATCCAATTATTATCATATAGCAAACACAGGAATCCAATCGTAAACCATTCCGCGCTTCCCAAATTCCGTAACCAAGACCATCCTGGCAACCAACCATTTCGGCAGCAACAATTACCACCCATGCAATGCCGTAACTCACACGCA